>CAMWMT010000348.1 GCA_947175375.1 uncultured Clostridiaceae bacterium
GTATACATAATAATTTTATGTATACTATTTGGAATCTATGCATTGCAGATGTTATAAAAATGTCATAGTAGAAAGGATCAATATGCCGGCTCTATATCTATGATCACCAGTTCCGGCCGATTAAATATCCGCGGCAGCCGATTCCGGCAAAGCCCTCGGCTCACAATCATGACGGTATCTCCAAGCTCATAGCGTCCACCTGCATACTCAGGAAACCATCCCTGATTCGGTGCCAGAAGACCGTTTAAGATACCTGGAATCCGTACCTGCCCTCCATGAGCATGCCCCGCTGCAACCAGATCAAATCCCACAGATTCATCTTCCGGCATATGGGTATAACAAGAAACCAGCTCTGGCCGATGGGACATTAATACAGAATAATGCTCTCCATCAAGCTCAAGCCTGCAGTTCATGAGATACGCTTCCCATTCTGCCGTGCCCTGATCATACTGGTACCGCTGTCCGTATCCATCCGGATCATCCACTCCACAGATCCAGACCATCTGTTCTTTTATTTTCAGAAGGAGGCTCTCTCCTTCCAAAATCCTCACCCCATAAGAAGAGATCATCTCCTTGATCGCTTCCACCTCTCCGGACCAGTATTCATGATTTCCCGTCACATAGAAACATGGATACTTTTCTCCGATTGCCGAAAGTAACATCTCTGTCCCGTCATGGGGCACTTCGTCATCTGCAATATCTCCCACCAACAGTACGGCATCTGGTTCCTGTTCACTGAGCACACGGATCAGCTCTTCCTGATTCTTTCCATAAAATGTGCTATGCAGATCCGTCAATACTGCCAGCCGAACTGACTCTGTCACCTTACCCGTCTCTTCCCTGTAATACCGGACCACCAGCTCCTGACTGCATGCGATCATGAGAAATGCAACCATAAACAATAACAGAAGAAAGAGTATCCAATATTTGCGCTTTATCATTTTCTGCCAGAAATCCTCCCTTTATATGTTCGGCATTAGATTTTCAGACTGTTCCTCTGTCAGATTGCCAACCAGTATTCATGTCTCATATCCTATGGTCTATCCATTTATACATGGATTTTTGTCGAGTATAATTATAAGTGCAATTCCATAGTTTTACAAGAAGTGTTTTTGAATCCGAAAACTATAACAGAAAAAGCACCATTATGCCCATTATATGCTATTCACGAAAGATCCAGTCCTCCCCATTGATCCGGACTCCTGTAATGTCATCCACTTCCATCAATTTCTCAAACTCACCCTCTGCAGTCACAGTTCCATCTTCCTCTCCAACAGCCCATACGGAAACAATATCCACAGAACCTTCTCTGGTTATGATGTAAGCCGGACTCAGGAAATCACCACCCACGCCATCGTCATCCGTAGTGCCAGTCAACCGAATTCCCAGCGGGGATACCTGCACTGTCCGCATGAATACGTTTCTCCCATCATTTTGAAATTTCTTCTGTACCTCATAAGTCCGGGACGCATCTTTGAATTCCATCAGCCACTCCAGAGTCCAGGTTCCTTCAATCTGTGTAGTCCATTCTGTCTTGTCATGATCTGCATATATATATCCCAGATTTGTGAGCACCAGTTTCATCTCCTGAGCCCCTTCCAGACTTTCCATCTCCTGTCCCAATCCAATCATCTCGACTACATAATACTGATCTGAATCTTCTGTACTCCTCTCTATGATCATAGGACCGCATCCTACCTCTTCTCCCCCTATCCATAGTTCCACATTCTGCCACTTGTTAAAAATATCCACATAGTCATCCGTGTAACCAGAAGACCAAGAAATAGGTCCATTCCTGTAAGTACGAATCCCCTGCGTATAGATATCTCCATCAGGATTTTCCCGAAAAATACCTTCCGGCAATTCGATCCCAAAGAAGATGCACGCCGACCGCCCATCACTGATTGCCTGCTCTGCCCGTATGGTCACTCCATGTTCTGTCACAGATACTTCTTTTTCTGAAAAATCCGTCACCATGGAGGACAACTGTTCTGTCGAAGTGTCTGATGTAATATCCAGAGAATCTGCCAATTCCTTTTTTAACTGAAAATAACCTGCAGCGCTTGCGGTCAGTGTAGTAAACAATGCTGCTGCAAGGATCAAGATACTAATTGTTTTTTTAGTAAACAGACGCTTCCTTTCTCCTGTTGGTTCCACTGTCTCTCCCTGTATCCTCTCCATTGCCCCTCTAAGAATGCGCTCCTTTTCTTCCTCCTGAAATAATTCCATCTCCGGACAGAGCAATTTTCCATCCCTCTTATACAGTTCTTCTTGTTTTAAATATCTATATAAATCTGTGATTTTTCTCATCTTTCAATCCCCCTTTTCATCAATGCTGCCCGCAGCTTCTGCTTTCCCCGGTACAAACAGTTTTCCACTTTTTTGTCCGTCAGTTCGAGTCGACTTGCAATCTCTTTTACCCTGAAAAAATAAAAATAGCGCAGGATGAAGACAGATCGTTCCGGCTCTCCCAGTACATCGATTGTCTCATGCAGGATTATTTCTTCTTCTCTCTGCCCCAGCTCGGCAGACAAATCTCCTTCTGTCCCTTTCGCAGAAAGCAAGTCTTCCTGCAATGGAATCAATTCCCCTTTTTCAAGAAGCTTTTTTCTTCTGGTCAGTGCCGTTTTCCTTGTGATTCCATAGCAATAACTCTTAAAAGACGTTCCCCTGTCTTCCTGAAACCGATCTGCCGCTCTCCAGATTGCTACAAGCGCATCCGCTGCTGCTTCTTCCACATCTTCGCTTGCGCAGTCTCTTAGGATATTTCCACAGATAATCTTTATAGCGCCTCCATAGAGATCCAATACTTTTCGCAAACCTCGTTCCGGATCTTTTTTCAGGAGCCTTAACAACTGCCTGTCTGTCATATCTTTTCTCCTTTTTCCATGTTGTAAGCCTGGCTTCACTATACTATTCTAGGATTTTATTATTTTTCACTCACAAAAAAACACAGGCAATCTCATACGCAATCTCAGTCGAAACTTGAATCCAGGTTCCGTAATCTGATTTACACGCAAAGCACTACCTGTGTTGTCATGTATACCTTTTTAATTAGGTAATATGTTTATGTGATTCCCCTCAGCAGCTGATACCCTTCTGTCAGTCTTTCCCATGTTCCCACATCAGTGGAATACATCAGTCCCATAAAAAGTATGAATAACACTGCCAGCACTGTGAATCCTGCTACCTGCCACCGGCATTTCCATTCTATGGTCTCATCTGCTTTTTTATACAGCCTCTTTCGCATAAAAAGAATGATTCCGATCACCAGCAGAAGTGATCCGCCATACATGACCAGATAAAATATAAGGCTGGGCCAGAACAGAAGCTGTCCTTTCTCCTGCGGAGAAAGGGACACCGTAGCAAGCCAGGATATAGTGGTCTGTTCAGCGGCACGGATCTGTTTCCAGCTATCTTCGGCCCACCCAATGACAGCACAGAAGATCATGAGCATAGCAAAGTCAAGTACAAGAAAGAAAATTCCTGTATCCACCAATTTATTTCTCTCGGCAGACCTCTGTTCCTTTTTTCTGCTTTCTTCTGCTCTTCCGTTTTCGGCATCAGAGGTTCCATACGGTTTCTCAGGGCATCCAGTTTATTATTGATCGTCTGAACCATCTCATTAGTAACCCCAGACTGGTAATACACATAGTGGGAAGGCTGGTTCTGGGTCCGGCATATTTCTAAAAGGATATTGCGTGCAGCTCCAGGCTTTATCCGGACCTCCGAAATCTCTTCATAAGGAATGCATATGATCCCATTATGCATTCCACCGCGGATCTGATATACAAAGAGGTGGGAATTGGTAAAATACAGATCGCCAATCTGGTCCCCAGTCTGGAAATCATATTCCAGACGTTCACGGA
>CAMWMT010000349.1 GCA_947175375.1 uncultured Clostridiaceae bacterium
GTATACCAGAAGCTTTAATTATCCAAAGGAGAGCCGTATAAAATCGTCGGCGGATCTTCCAAAGCTTGGAATCAAGACCTTTTTCTGTTCCAACGTATGTGCTGCGTGGCGGAGGGACATGTATCTGAAGCTGGGTGGATTTGAGAAGAAGACGATCTTTAATGAGGATATGATTTATGCTGGCAGGCTGGTACAGGAGGGCGGGAAGATCGTCTACTGTGCAGATGCGAAGGTGATCCATTCTCATAATTACAGCATGGGGCAGCAGTTTCACCGGTATTTCGACCTTGCGGTCTCTCAGAAAATGCATCCGGAAGTATTTGGAGGAGTAAGTTCTGAATCTGAGGGTATGCGGCTGGTGATAAAAAGCATGTGGCACTGCATGAGGATCGGAAAACCATGGCTGATCTTTATGGTCATTACCCAGAATGCGGGAAAGATTCTGGGATATAAGCTGGGACAGTATTACCAGAAGCTGCCTCGAAAATTGATACTGTTATGTACCATGAATCATTCGTTCTGGCTGGAGGGATCAAGATGAAGATACAGATACAGAAGTGGATCATGGCAGGGATATGTATCCTCTCTCTGAGTGGCTGCGGAAAAAGCCAGGAGGTAGAGGATCAGCAGCTTGCACTCCGGGAACAGGGGATGCAGCAGGCACTAGAAGGGGATTATGAAGCGGCGATCGCTTCCTATGATGAGGCGCTTCAGCTCGCAGATATGCGTGCAGGAAGTCTGGAGCTGGATATTGCAGCATATAAGGCATCTGCACAGTATCATGCCGGAGATATCCAGAAGGCGATCGAGACGTGCAGCGCGATACTGGATCTGAAAGAAAGCGCCGAGATTTATCTGACCAGAGGCCTTATGTACCGGGAAGCCGGGAATGTACAGGCGGCGAATGCGGATTTTTCTGCGGCTGCAGGACTGACTTCGAAGAAAGATCTGGTCATGCAGGGGAGACTTTCCTATTATATGGAAGATTATGCCAACGCAAAGACATATCTGGAAAATGCTGCCAAAGCGGGAAACAGAGAGGCGGTTTATTGGGAAGCGGAGCTGTATTGGCAGATGGGCAATACCGATTATGCGATCACACTGTATCAGAGTTATCTGGAAGGGGAATCTCCGGAACACCAGTCAGCGTACGCGAGAGTGGCCTCCTGGCAGATTAAGCAAAAGGACTACGACGGAGCACTTGCAACCCTACAGAAAGGGATCTCCAAAGGAGAGGACGGCAGTCTGAAAGAGTTGTTGGGAAATGAAATCGCCGTGTATGAACAAAAGGGTGATTTTGAAACAGCGAAGCTGAAGATGGAGAGTTATCTGGAGCAGTATCCGGAAGATGAAGCGGCGCAGAGAGAGTATGTATTTCTCAGAACGCGGTGAAGGACAGGAAAATCTATAAAAAAATTATAAAAGTATTGACAAAGCACCCTTCGGGGTGCTATCTTTATCTCAGCAAATGTTAGCACTCTTACAAGTTGAGTGCTAACAGGAGGAGAAGGGATGTGAGATCGTGGATCTGGATGAGAGAAAACAGAAGATTCTTCATGCGATCATTCGGACTTATCTGGAGACCGGAGAACCGGTAGGGTCCAGGACCATATCAAAGTGTTCGGATCTGAAGCTGAGTTCCGCCACGATCCGCAACGAGATGTCTGACCTGGAGGAGATGGGCTATATCATACAGCCACATACGTCAGCAGGCCGAATCCCTTCTGACAAAGGATATCGTCTCTATGTAGACCACCTGATGGAGGAAAAGGAACGGGAAGTCACAGAGCTGAAGGAGCTGATGATCCAAAAGACTGATAAACTGGAGCAGGTATTGAAGCAGGTGGTGAAGGTCCTTGCCAGTAATACCAATTATGCCACTATGATATCAGCGCCGCAGTATCATCAGAACAAACTGAAATTTATCCAGCTTTCCAAAGTGGATGAACACCAGATCCTGGCAGTGATCGTAGCAGAGGGTAATGTGATCCGCAACAAACTGATTCCGCTTTATGAGGAGCTGGATGCAGAGACGATACTGAAGCTGAATATTCTTTTGAATACCATGCTGAACGGAAAGACCATCGCGGAGATCAATCTGCAGATGATTTCCAGTATGAAAGAGCAGGCGGGTATCCATAGTAATATTATCAGCGATGTGGTGGATGCGGTAGCAGAAGCCATTCATTCGGATGAAGGAATGGAGATCTATACTGGAGGCGCGACCAATATCTTCCGTTATCCGGAGTTGAGTGACAATGGAAAGGCCAGTGAGCTGATCCAGACACTGGAGGAAAAGCAGATGCTGGCAGAACTGGTCACAGAGACTCTGAATAAAGAAGAGAAAGGCATCCAGGTCTATATCGGAAGCGAGTCGCCGATTCAGAGCATGAAAGACTGCAGTGTTGTAACAGCTACCTATGAACTTGGGCAGGGACTACAGGGAACGGTAGGAATCATCGGACCCAAGAGAATGGATTATGAGAACGTCATGAGAACGCTGAAGACTTTGATGGATCAGCTGGACGACGTTTTCCACAAATAGAAAGGTGGAGACACAGTTGGAAGAAAAGAAAGAATTAGAGCAGGAGCTTAAAGAAGAAGAAGTTTCGGCGGAAGAGACAGAGAACGTCGTACAGGAGCCGGAAGAGACTGTATCCGAGGCATCTGCGGAAGAAAGCCGGGAAGAGCCGGAGAAAGAGCAGGCTTCCGGACCGGGAGAGAAGAAGGGCTTTTTTAAGAAGAGAGAGAAGAAAGATAAGAAAGACGAACAGATCGCGGAACTGACGGATAAGGTAAAGCGTCAGTTGGCAGAGTTTGAGAATTTCCGGAACCGGACGGAGAAGGAAAAGTCTCAGATGTACACCATAGGGGCGAAGGATGTTATTGAGAAGATCCTTCCGGTGGTGGATAATTTTGAACGCGGGATCAAGAGTATTCCGGAGGAAGAAAAGGAAGGACCGGTTGCCAGCGGCATGGAGATGATCTACAAGCAGCTGATGACGGTACTGACAGACCTGGGTGTGACCCCGATCGAAGCGGTCGGCCAGGAATTCGATCCGAATGTCCATAACGCAGTCATGCACGTGGAGAATGAGGAGCTGGGCGAGAACATCGTCGCAGAGGAATTCCAGAAGGGTTATAAATATAAAGATGCAGTACTCAGGTACAGCATGGTAAGCGTAGCGAATTAAAATTAGCTTAATCAGCATCTGCCCGAACAATGCCCGGAAGGATTTCAGGACGCGAATGCGGCCGGAAATCCTTCCAGACACGGGGCATTGAGAGGGGCAGATGCGGAACTATAATTAGGAGGAAAATAATATGAGTAAAATTATCGGTATTGACTTAGGAACTACAAATTCATGTGTATCCGTTATGGAGGGCGGAAAACCAACCGTTATCGCCAATACAGAAGGCGCAAGAACCACACCATCTATCGTGGCATTTACAAAGACCGGAGAGCGTTTGGTAGGAGAGCCTGCAAAACGTCAGGCAGTTACCAATGCAGAGAAGACGATCTCTTCCATCAAGAGACATATGGGCAGCGACTATAAAGTGACAATCGATGACAAGAGATATTCCCCGCAGGAGATCTCAGCGATGATCCTTCAGAAGATGAAGGCAGATGCAGAGAACTATCTGGGCGAGAAGGTATCAGAGGCAGTCATCACGGTTCCGGCATATTTTAATGATGCCCAGAGACAGGCGACCAAGGATGCCGGCAAGATCGCAGGCCTGGATGTAAAACGTATCATCAACGAGCCAACAGAAGCAGAGCTTGCTTACGGACTGGATAATGAAAAAGAGCAGAAGATCATGGAATATGACCTCGGCGGCGGTACTTTTGATGAATCTATCATTGAGA
>CAMWMT010000350.1 GCA_947175375.1 uncultured Clostridiaceae bacterium
CTGCTCCTGCAGGAAATGATGAGACGAAGAAAAAGGAATCGGGGACGTTTTTGGGGCATGGGTTGACCATGGAAAAAAAGCTTGTTAAAATGAAAAAGTGATATGAGGATAAAGTCCAATCTGGAGAAAATAATAGATGAAAAAACTGTTGATAAGATGTACAACGATCCTGCTGGCATTTCTGGCAGGAACAGGATTTATGAGTTATGTGACTTATGTTGGCAACCGGGATATGACGGCGGCAATGGCCGGCGCCACGCTGCCGGTTGCTTATGCCCAGTGGGAAGGAAGTCTCTGTAATGAAATGCACGGCTATGTGGAGCCGATGGATGGAAGCTATATGAAGGAGTCTCTTCTGGGACTGTCAGAAGACCACCGGCTTGTGATCGCGGTTGAAAAATACAATGCGCATATTGAGAGGCTTTCTTACGAATTGCGAAATCTTGACATGAGCAGGCTGATCGAAGATGGGGAAGATATGCCCCTGGAGGATGACGGCAGATATGTGCGCATGGAGCTGAATTTTAAGGATCTGATGGAGCGGGGGGAGAAGTACCTGTTGATCGTTAAGGTAGACACGGAAGAACACGGAGATATATATTTTTATTCCCAGATCAGTTATCTGGGAGAAAATCATGTAAAAGAGTGCGTGGACTTTGCAAAACAGTTTCATGAGGTGACATTTCAGAAAGATACGAACCATGAGCTGTTGAGAAAACTGGAGCCGGACGGCAGCACGGATGGAAATAATCTGGGATACGTGAATATTCATTCGTATCCCCGTGCGGTTGTCTGGGGTGAGATGCCGGTGGAACAGGTTTCTGAAGAACGGATCTGCTTTACAGATGTCCGGGGGGATATTGTATCTCTCGTGATGGAGTATGAGATGGAGAATACCCAGACGAAGGAGAGGTATCAGGTATCGGAGGCCTTCTGTATCCAGTATACCCAGACCCGAATGTACCTGCAGAATTATGAGAGAACTGCAGACCGCATCTTTACGGCGGAGGGGCAGTTTGTTGAAGATCAGAAGATCAAATTCGGGATTCATGGAAAGCCAATCAATTATCAGAAAAACAGTGAGGAAAATGTACTGGGATTTGTGCAACAGGGGCAGCTCTGGTGTTATGATTTTGGGCAGAACCGTCTAAGCCGCATTTATGGTTTCGAAGATGAGGAAGATGAGAGGGGAATCTATGCGGCTCATGATTTCCGGATTCTGCGAGTGGAGGATTCAGGGAGTATGGATTTCCTTGTTTATGGATATATGAACCGGGGGATCTATGAGGGAAGGTGTGGGATCCTTCTCTGCCGTTATGATGCACTGGTGAATACGGTAGAGGAACGATATTTCCTTCCCAGTGATCGTCCATGGCAGATCGTGAAGGAAGAGCTTGGAAAGATGTCCGTGGTTAATGAAAAGGATATGGCATGGTTGTCATACCGCGGTATGATCCTGAAGATCGACCTGGCAGACTGCTCTGTGCAGATTCTGGCAGAGGATATTGATGAAGGTCAGCTCCAGGTATCAGGGGATGGATATCTGGCAGCGTGGACCGGCACAGATAAAAAAAGCATCAGTTTTCTGAATGTCCGGGACGGCAGAATCTATCAGATCAAAGGAGAAGAGGATGAGCTTCTGCAGGTGCTGGGCTTTATGGAAGAGGATTTTATCTATGGAACGGCCCGTCAGGAGGATGTTCGGACCAGTCCGGCAGGGCAGCAGGTCATCCCTCTGCACCGGGTCATCATCCGGGATCATTCCGGCAATGAAGTCCGGGAGTTTGATTATGCATCCAAAGGGAAATATGTGACAGATGTTGAGATCATTGATAACCGGATTGACCTGTCATGCATCTCTTTGTCTGCGGATGGAGGATGGGAAGAGGCACGTCCGGAACCAATTACCTATACCAGTGATCCGGTGGATGAGAAGCTTCAACTGCAGATTGCCGGTGATGAGGTAAAGAAAAATGAATATCAGGTTCTGTATGAGGGCACATTAAAGAGAGGGTCTATGAAGAGACCTAGAGTCCGGATGGTCCTGTATGAAGAGAACCGGATGCTGAAACTGGAGGATGAAGGAAGAAACAGTTATTTTGCATGGACATTTACCGGTCAGGCGGAAGGCTATGATACTCTGGCGGAAGCTGTAACGGGCGCTTATCATGGTATGGGCACGGTCTGGAGAGACGGAGCCAGGCTTCTGTGGGAACGCTGGAACCGGTCTTCCAGAATACAGCTGGAAGGATATGATCATATGGAGCCGTCAGAAATGTCAGGAGGCAGTCTGGCTGTCTGCATGCAGATGCTGTTCCGTCAGAAGCAGATCTATACAGATGTACAAGCCTGCCTGGATCAGGGAATGGCAGTCTGGGAGATCTTTGAGCAGGAGCTGGGAGAGAAGTGCTGTCTGCTTCCAGGATGTAGCCTTCGGATGGCGCTGTACTATGTGAACCGTCAGGAAGCGGTCATGGGCATTACGGATACCGGGAATGCGGTGTTGATCGTGGGATATGATGCACAGAATATCTTATATTATGAAGCCGGGAAGACGGAGCTGAAAAAGATGGGCATGAAGGATAGTACGGAAATGTTCGAACAGGCGGGGAATCTGTTTTTTACGTGCCTGCCCTGAAAAACGGACGGGTGGATACGAAACTTAAAAACAGTATCTGCCCGGATAATACCCGGAAGGTTTTCATGACGCGAATGCGTCAGGAAATTCTTCCAGACACAGGGGTATTATCCGGGCGGATACGGAACTTAAAAACAGTATCTGTCCGGATAATACCCGGAAGGTTTTCATGACGCGGATGCGTCAGGAAATTCTTCCAGACACAGGGGTATTATCCGGACAGATACGGAACTTTAATAGGAGAGATATATTATGGATGAGAGAATCAAAACGCTGGCGGATGGATTAGTCCGTTATTCGTGTCAGGTGAAGACAGGGGACAAGGTCTATATTCACTACACGGGAGAGAGCACGAGAGCACTGGCAAAGGAACTGGTGCGTTCGGTCTATGAGGCGGGAGGCCTGCCATTTATTCACTACACGGATCCGCAGCTTCAGAGGCTTCAGATCATGGAGTGCACCAGAGAACAGATGGAGCTGATGGCTGAGGTGGATGCGCTGGAGATGTCCAGGATGGACTGTTATATCGCAGTGCGTGGGAGCGATAATGTATCGGAACTGTCCGATGTGCCAGCGGAGCGTATGGCGCTTTATGAAAAATATTATGTAACTCCGGTACATCATGGTATCCGTGTGCCTAAGACTCGCTGGGTGGTGCTGCGCTATCCGAATGATGCCATGGCGCAGCTTTCTGGTACCAGTACAGAGGCTTTTGAAGAATTTTATTTTAAGGTGTGCAATCTGGATTACAGCCGGATGGAGGAGGCCATGAAGCCTCTGGTGGAGCTGATGGACCGGACGGACCGGGTTCGGATCACAGGACCGGGAACCGACCTTACATTTTCCATAAAGGGAATTCCGGCGATTCCCTGTGCCGGGAGGATGAATATTCCGGATGGAGAAGTCTTTACCGCGCCTGTGAGGGATTCGGTCAACGGGACAATTTGCTATAACACGCCTTCCGTGTTCCAGGGCTTTACGTATGAAAAGATCTGCCTGACTTTTGAAAACGGAAGGATTACGGATGTCACGGCCAATGATACGGAACGTATCCGCCAGGTGTTTGACACGGATGAGGGCGCCCGCTATGTGGGAGAATTTGCTATTGGAGTAAATCCATATATTTTGCATCCGATGAAGGACACGCTGTTTGACGAGAAGATCATGGGATCTATTCATTTTACGCCGGGGAACTGCTATGAGGATGCGCCCAAT
>CAMWMT010000351.1 GCA_947175375.1 uncultured Clostridiaceae bacterium
CTCATATCCACCTTGGGAACCATGATATCCTTTGCGGTGGCATCTCCGAAATCAAAGACGTTGTTGATCATCTTGCGTTCTTCCGGTTCGATAACGCCATCTTCGTGGCTGACCTCCACAATGGTCCGGATCTCTTCTTCGGTATAAGCCTCTGACCGGTCATTCGGGTTCACCCGCATGAGAAACAGGATTCCCATGGAGAGGTTGTTCATGATATAGATCAGAGGAGTGGCAAGGATCATCCAGCCATAGATGATCGGAGCATAAGAGAGCGCGATCTTCTCAGAATGGATCGTAGCGCAGGTCTTCGGTGTAATCTCGCCGAAGACAAGGACTGTCAGTGTCAGAATACCGGTGGAAATGCCTGCTGCAAAAGCGGCAAGACCTGTACCGGAAAGCCATCTCGTGACCATAATGGTCGAAAGAGAAGAGGCAGAGATGTTGACAATGTTGTTGCCGATCAGGATGGCGCTGAGCATCTTTCCCTGGTCTTCGATCAGTTTGGAAAGCGTGATCGCACGCCGGTCACCTTCTTCGATCAGATTTCGGATTCGTATCTTGTTAACAGTTACCAGTGCGGTCTCCGCAGAAGAAAAGAATGCGGAGAGACCAATCAGGGCCAGAAGTATCAGCACCTGTATGGCATCACTAGGATCCAAAGTAGTTCACTCCTTTTTGAAATTCTGCAGCTGCCCGTAAGGATCGTCAGGCTGCTGGTATTGGTATGTGTCTGTCATGCTGTGCATGCTTCCCAGAGAGCTTTCGCACTGCTGGGTAGTTATTAAGTATACGGTATTTTGGAAGAAAATGCAATACCCAGACATAAATGAAAGCCGGCTGAATACAATAAGAACAGGAACGAAGAAGGGAGTCTCATTATGAAACAGCCAAATATTAATGCATATACAAGTTCCACTGTCCGGATCATGAAAGCGCTTCTGGTATCCTATCTGGTGACTGGCCTTCTGCTCCTTTTGATCGCCGGGCTTTTGTACCGCTTTCAGCTGGATGAAGGAAAGATTCAGATCGGAATCATACTTACTTATATCTTATCCTGTTTTACAGGAGGTTTTCTGGCAGGGAAGATGATGAAGAGCAGGCAGTTTCTGTGGGGCGTGCTCCTTGGTCTTTTATATTTCCTGATTATGATGCTCGTGTCGCTGGCAGTCAACCGGGAGCTGCAGAGCAGCACAGCGGGATTCGTCACTTCATTTCTGCTCTGTATGGGCGGCGGAATGCTGGGTGGGATGCTATCCTGAGAGAAAGACAGGGGCTGCCAGGCTCACATGTTTTTGACAAAACAGTCAATGTGGTAGATGGCGGCTCCTACGGCGGAAGCCTCTGTACGGTAATGGCAGACCCGGATGAAATCCCCGTTTTGTTCAAAAGGGTTCAGGGCGAGGGCTTTCTGGCGGATCAAGTCGATATAATCAGACATATAGGAACCTACATTTCCTCCAAGGACGATGTCACAGTCATAGCACATGCGCAAGTTGTTGACCGCAACTGCAAGATGGTCCAGATATTCTTCGAATATATTCAGATAACCACGATTGTCCTTTTCTTTTAATTTTTCAAAAAATCGATTTAAATCCCCGTTTGTAAAATCAGATAAAACTTTTTCGGAACAGTAGGCATCTAGGCATCCGTGTTGTCCACAGTAGCATTTTTTTCCACGAGGGACGACACACATATGCCCAAACTCGGAGGAGCGGTTGTTGCTGCCTTTGGAAACATTCATGCCGTCCATAGTGGCGCCGCCTACGCTGCTGCACAGAGACAGGTAGACCATGGTCTGTCCCGAACCGGAGAACCAGCTCTCTGCCAGCCCGGCTGAATTGGCATCATTGAACAACAGGAACGGATAAGAGAGATGCTGGGCGA
Source organism: uncultured Clostridiaceae bacterium (assembly GCA_947175375.1). Classification (GTDB taxonomy): domain Bacteria; phylum Bacillota; class Clostridia; order Lachnospirales; family Lachnospiraceae; genus Hominiventricola. Next base: position 1,885 of record CAMWMT010000351.1, read on the forward strand.
TCCGCTCATAGATTCCATGAGAGACCCTGATGACGGTTGCGTAGGATATGGTCTTCTGATCCGCATTGACGATAACGGGCATGGAGATGCCGGCGCCTAACAGCCTGCTGCGCGGAATGTGGTGTTCATCAAGGAGTTTCTCGATCTCGGAACACATGGACCGGTAATAGTCATTGGTATCGCAAAATGGGCAGCGCATCCGTCTGCCGGCAATGATGTTAATATCCAGATCGATGACAACGATGGAAAGATGGTTTCTTGTAATATTGATCCCCAGAGAATACCGGGCGTGAGGGACACACTGGAAGAGGTGGGCTTTCCTGCCTCCGGTAGATTCAAAGGCACCTGCGTTGTAGATCAATCCATCTGCTTTCAGCTGATTCAGATTATTTGTAATGGTAGGAAGGCTCAATCCAAGCTTTTCCGATATGATCTGTCGGGAGCTCTGCCGGTCATAATAAATCAGGCGGTAGATATCACCTGCGTTTCTGGACTTTATACTTTCTTCGGACAAGTATGTATCCTCCTTGCTGCTATTAAATGCCATTTTCTATTATAGCAGATAATATTGAAAGGTCAAAAGAAAGTAAAATAAAAAGATTTATAAAACATTTTTTTGAAAATTGTGAAAATAATCACAAAAATAAGGCTGTATATTGGGAAAAAGTAATAAATTACAAAGGTGATAATCGTATAAAAGTAACAAACTTAAATAAAATTATTGACAAAAGTAAAGAAGGGAATTACAATATAAAAAGAACAGAAACACAAAAGATTTTAGAAAGGAAAAGGCAATATGGATGATATCAAGATGCGCGTATCCGGAGTTGAAAAATCATTCCCCGGAGTCAAAGCGCTCAGCAACATTGCATTTTCCGTACGTAGGGGAACGGTTCATGCACTCTGCGGTGAAAATGGTGCGGGGAAGTCAACGCTGATGAAGATCATAATGGGTCTGTATAAAGCGGATAAGGGCCAGATCTATATTGATGAAAAGCCGGTGGAGATCAAAAACCCCATTCAGGCGAGGGAATATGGGATCTCCATGATTGCGCAGGAGCTGAATTATGTGCCGGAGCTGTCCATTGAAGAGAATCTGTTTATGGGACGTCTTCCGGTGACAAAATACGGGAAAGTAGACTGGAAGAAAGTGCGTCGGGAAGCCGAAGTATTTTTAAAAGAAGAAGGGCTGCCGTATTCTCCAGCACAGAAGCTTAAGACATTGACTGTTTCTGATATTCAGATGCTGGAAATCATCAAAGCCATTACCAACAATGCACAGATTGTTATCATGGACGAGCCTACTTCATCAATTACAGAAAGAGAAGTGCAGCAGCTTTTTAGCAAGATTGAGGAGCTGAAGAAAAAAGGAGTGTCCATCATTTACATATCTCATAAGATGGATGAGGTATTCCAGATAGCGGACGATATTACAGTACTCAGGGACGGTGCCGTGGTATCTACGGACAGGGCGGAAGATCTTGACCTGGACACGGTCATCGCCCGGATGGTGGGAAGAAAACTGTCCAATGTATATCCAAAAGAAGAGATCGCTATAGGAGATAAGGCGATCGAAGTGGAGCATTTTTGCCAGGATGGAGTATTTGATGATATCAATTTTTATGCAAAAAGAGGTGAGATCGTCGGATTTGCCGGCCTGGTTGGCGCAGGGAGGACAGAGACCATGCGCGCGGTGTTCGGACTTGATCCCCATGGTTCTGGTACCGTTCGTATTGATGGAAAGGAAGTGAAGATCAGAAGCGCTCAGGACAGTATCAGCCATAAGCTGATCATGCTTTCGGAAAGCAGACGTGATGACGGCATCATTCCGGTGAGAAGCGTGCAGGAGAATGCGTCGCTGGCGAACCTGAAACGCTATATTTATGGAGGCTATGCCCACAGGGGAAAAGAGCGCCAGGAAGTGAAGGAAATGTTTGGAAAGATGAACGTGAAGACTCCTTCCA
>CAMWMT010000352.1 GCA_947175375.1 uncultured Clostridiaceae bacterium
TAAAAAGGAGCGTTGTCAAGGCAAAGGCAATGATTGTGATCAGGTTGCGAAGTTTCGCGGACTGCAGATTTTTAAAGGCAAGTCTGCGGATACATTTTTTATTTGCTACTTTCATATCAGCTTCTCCTCCCATCACATTTAATCTGTCTTCAGTCATATTAATTATTCTGCTGTCTCCCGCAGCCTCTCCACGATGCTCTGTTTCTCCACAGACCGGAGCATCACGACCGGGACCAGAATGCCCACTGCCAGCAAGACCGGAACGGTCAGGATCAGCGGAATCACGGTGAAATGATAGCTGAAGAACCATAGGGTTGCCCCAAGACTTTGCACGGCGAGAAGAGATACGATCATTCCCAGAATAAGGGATACCAGGCCGGTCACGGCTCCGTAATATATGCCTTCCGTCGTCAGCATGTACAGAAGCTGCTTTCTGGTCATCCCGATGGACTGGAGCATGGCGAACTCTCTGCGTCTTGTAATGATGCTAGTCATCATGGCGTTGATAAAATTCAGTACGCCGATCATGCCGATGACCAGGCTCAGGGCGCCGCCCACCAGCAGTACGGCATTTCTGGTTCCATTGAATTCTGACTTGCTGGTCGCTTTGGAACTGTAATTCATAACGGGTTCCACATTTTCTGTATAATCCCTTAAGAATGTCTCCATGGCTTCCTCTTCCCCCTCCCTGACATTGAAGGCATAGCTCATGACCCCCGCTTCCGACACCATCTCTTTGTACACTTCTGCCGGAAGATACCAGGAATAGTCCCATCCGACCCTGCAGGTATTGGTATAATATTTCATCCGCACCTTTGCCATGACTTCAAATTCCTGTTCTGTAGATTCATTTTCCAGACGATTTTCTGAAGTCCCTCTGTAATTCTGAAGTACGACCTTCTCACCAATTTCCCGATGGGAAAGTTCCCATCGAAGCCTTCCATTATCATCCTCATCGATTCCTTCCAGAATATATTTTCCTGTTTTTAATTTCTCCAGGTCGATCTCTCCCTCTACCACATCCAGACTGGACAGAGGCAGATCTTCCACACCATAGACCGCGCTTACCACATTACCGGTCACCGGATCCAGATCCTCCACCGTAGTCATGCCGTCTTCAAGTTTTGTGGTAAAACATTCCGTATCACGGATATTCGCATAGAGCCTTCCTCCTTCCAGAAAGCCCGGTTCCTGTTCGATAGCTTCGATCATGGTCTCTGATACAGAATTTTCTGGACCTGTGAACCGATAATTAAAATAGTCTGCATGAGCTGTCAGAAAATCTGTATCCACAAATTTAGATAAATATTTATCCATGTCAAATCCGATGCTGAACGTATACAGGGTATTGAACAGCACCAGACTCAGGGACATGGAAAGGATGACCAGAATCGTCCGCTTCCGGTTCCGTCCCAGATTGGCTGCCGCCATATCCGCCACTTTGGCGCCCCGCCCGGAACGCCTCCTGCCCTTTTTCACACGGCAGTCCTGGTCCGTATAGTGGACTGCTTCCACCGGCGACACCTTTGCAGCGACTCTTCCTGGTATGGCAGTACTGATAAGAACCGTCATCAAGGCAAATACCGTGCTTCCAAGAAAGATCCATGGATTGGCTGATGTTTTGCTGACTTCTCTGCCGCCATGGGTGTAAGTCAGCAGGAGCGGAACCACGGAACAGCCAACGACCCACCCCGTAAGCAGCCCCAGCGGAATCCCCATACAGGACAGAATAAGCGCCTGCCTGCGGATAATCGCCCGGATCTGTTTACCGGTAGTACCGATGGTCTTCAGCAGCCCATAAAACCGGATATCCCGGATCACTGAGATCTGGAAAATATTATAAATGATCAAATATCCGGCCAAAATGATTAGAAGGAGAACGGCTGCTATGGCCGCCATCGTTCCCGGATCGGATCCCATATTGGCAGACAAATAGGACCAGTTTACATTATGGGCGATAAAGTTTGGCTCTGTCTCCTCCAGGCTATATCCGCTCTCTGTAATAATTCGCTCCAGCTTCTCCTGCAGTCTCACCGAGCGGTCGAACATGATATAGCAGTTGATGACTCCAGTCATATCAAAGTCTTCTTTGTAGCTGTTGTACAGTTCATCCATGTGAACGTCCAAATACGCCCTGCTTGCGATCAGTATGGACACATTGAATACAGGATCTTCTTCCCACCAGCCGCAGAGTCGGAAGTTTCTCGTCACCTGCTCCCCGTGTACGGTCAGTTCCAGTGTTACCGGAGCGCCTACCTTCAGTTCTACTCCCAGAAGCTTTGCCGTCTTCGTATCCATCATGATATCTTCTTCCGCCTGGGGAATGGTTCCTTCTACCGGTTCACAGAACCCGAGACGGATGCCGGTCTCGTCCATATAATAAAACTCTCCGTGACGCTTCAGCAGCTCCTCATTGTCCACACTACTGCTCAAGGACCGGTTGTAGCTGATCTCTTTGATCAGGCTGTGGTCTTTCATAGACTCATATTCTTCATCGGTGATGTATTTCAACACAGCCATCCCGTCGCCGCCCGCCTGACGCATGGTCTGTCTCTGCAGATTCTCGATCAGCCCGCTACCTACCGTAAAAAGAGCCGTAAAAAGAAGAGCTGTCAGCGCGATAGCCAGCACTGCGACGATATTTCTGGCTCTGCTGGCACGAAAACTCTTGTCCGCCAGACGCCGGATGGCTCTTTGATTATTTACTCTATACATGTCTGTCACCTGCTATCTTTCCGTCCTCGATTCGGATGATCCGGTCCGCCAACTGCGCGATCTCTTCATTATGGGTGATCATCACCATGGTCTGCCGGAATTTCTCACTGGTCACTTTTAAAAGCCCCAGCACATCCGCACTAGTCCGGCTGTCCAGGTTGCCGGTTGGCTCATCCGCCAGAAGGATGGCAGGCTTCGACGCCAATGCCCGGGCGATGGCCACTCTCTGCTGCTGGCCGCCGGACAGCTGGTTTGGAAGACTGTCTGTCTTTTCTGACAGACCCAGAGTCTTTATGATCCGGTCAATATGCCTTTTATCCACTTTTCCTCCATCCAGCTCGATGGGCAGAAGGATATTTTCATATACATTCAGCACCGGGACCAGATTGTAATTCTGGAAGACGAACCCAATCTTTCTTCTGCGAAAGACCGTCAGCGCGTCATCTTTCAGGGAAAAGATATCTTTTCCCGCCACCATGACTGTCCCGTCCGTAGGCCGGTCCAACCCGCCGATCATATGCAAAAGCGTGGATTTCCCGCTTCCCGATGTTCCTACGATTGCCACAAATTCTCCTTCTTCGACTGCAAGATCCACTCCGTCCAGCGCTTTTACACAGGTATCCCCGCTGCCGTAATATTTCCGGAGTTTCTTTGTCTTCAAGATTGCCATATGTCTTTGTCTCCTTCAAAAAATAAGATCATCCGCAAAACCCGCTGTCGCTCCGGAAATACCTGTCTTCCGGCTGACATACAGCTTTTGTGATGATCCTACTATAATACATGATTCTTTCCACAATCTTTCTCAAATCTTACAGTTTTGTTAGATTTCTTCCTGTTCCATAGCTATTTTATAACAGATGCACTTTGGCAACTGAATAGACTTTATACTTTGAATGTGATATAATACCGGATATCAGCAACAAGGAAACGCACAGTCCATAAAGGAGCGTGATGAAATGACGGACAGTCAAAAGCTTGATAAATTACTCGAAGCATTCAGTACTATGAATGGAAGATTAAATACCATGGATGAAAGATTCGATACCATCGATAAAAAATTCGATACCATCGATGAAAAATTCAACACCATAGAGAAAAGATTCG
>CAMWMT010000353.1 GCA_947175375.1 uncultured Clostridiaceae bacterium
ATGGGAATCAGAAATGGCGATGTAGTAACTGTGTGCATGCCGAATGTACCACAGTGATTGGACTGTTTTTATGCATTAAACCGTATTGGTGCGGTGGCGAATATGATTCATCCTCTGTCAGCTCGCAGCGAGATTTCATTTTATTTGAATATTTCCGAGAGCAAAATGATCCTGACTCTGGATATGTTTTATGAAAAAGTGGAGCAGGCTATCCTTGAAGTAAAGCAGCCGGTAACCATACTGGTTGCACGTATTCAGGAGGAGTTGAATCCGTTTTTAAAGACGGCGTACATTGTGAGAAAAGGAAAGGAATATCTGAAATTCCCAAATACAGATCATGCCATTTTATGGAAGAATTTTTTGAAAAGCGGCTCCAAAGATATCTCGCTTCCTGCACCGCAGTATGACCCGCTGAAGACCTCCGTGATCCTTTACAGCGGCGGCACGACCGGAACCCCTAAGGGTATTTGTCTGTCAGATTTAAACTTCAACGCCTGCGCAATGCAGGCGAGAGAATGCATCGGAGAGGAATTCCGCACCGGATTAAAAATGCTTAGCTGTATGCCTTGTTTTCACGGTTTCGGGCTTGGCATCAATCTGCATGCAATATTGATTCATGGACCGTGCTGTGTACTGATGCCGAATTTTAATAATAAAAGCTATGCCAGGATGCTGTTAAAAAAGAAGCCCCATTTTATTGCCGGTGTCCCCACAATATTTGAAGCGCTTCTGCATATGCCGGAATTAAATGGAGCAGATTTAAGCTTCCTGCACGGCATGTTCTGCGGGGGAGATTCCCTTTCTATAGAGCTGAAAAAGAAAATAGACATCTTTTTGAAAGAACATAAGGCTGATATTCAGGTACGTGAGGGTTATGGTCTGACAGAATGTGTAACAGCAAGCTGCTTAACACCCCGTGACAGTTACAGAGAGGGCAGCATTGGAATGCCGTTCCCTGATACGATTTACCGTATTGTAACACCGGGAACAGACAAGGATGTACCTCTCGGCGAGGAAGGCGAAATCATTCTGACTGGTCCGACACTGATGCTGGGGTATTTGAATAACCCAAAAGAAACAGCGGAAACACTGCGGGAGCAGAGCGACGGCAAAACCTGGCTTTACACAGGAGACATTGGCTATATGGATGAAGAAGGCTGTGTTTATTACGTACGACGCCTGAAACGGTTAATTATTACAAACGGATATAATGTTTATCCAGGTCAGATTGAAAATGTGATTGATGCGTTTCCTGATGTGTCCTACAGCTGTGTGGTTGGTGTAAAAGACCCGAAACGGATGCAACGTGTCAAAGCCTACATCGTACTCCGGGACGGAATCAAGGCAGATGATGATTGCCGAAATCGTATCATGGATTATTTGCAGAATCATATTGCCCGTTATGCCCTGCCTCGTGAGATTGAATTCAGGGATAAACTTCCTAAAACACTTGTAGGAAAAGTGGCCTATAGAATTCTGGAAGAAGAAGGAAATAAAAAATGCAGTTAAAATGGTATGGGACAGCTGCTCTGATTTTAAAAGAAGATGATACATCGATCGCGTTTGACCCATTTTGCGGACTGGGGTTTCATGAATCTTTACATTCAAAGAACCTGTCTCCTGGCGAACAGGAATTCCGCAAGGTAAAAAATGTATTTATCACACATGGACATTTTGACCATATTGCACGAATTCCGGCTATTTATAAAAAAGCCCCCTTAAAACTGTGGTGTACGCAGACTCCTTACCATACAATGCTGAGGGAAGGTATGCGACCGGAACAGATACAGGTGATCAGGCCGGGAGGACGAATCCATATCGGGCCGTTTACAGTTACGGCATATCAAAGCAGGCACTGCAGATTTGATCTGCCCCTCATTGTTAAAACCTTGTTTCAGCGTGAGTTTTTCAGACATCCGCCCTATCTGGTCCGTTTACTGAAAATGTTTTTGCGATATCCGGAAAATAAAGAGAGCCTGCTTTATGAGGTTCTCTGCGCAGATAAAAGGATACAGATCATGGGCAGTTTGAACCTGTCTGCGGATGTAGAATATCCAACAGGAGCGGACATACTTATCCTGCCGTTTCAGGGACGCAGCGATCTGGAAAAGTGCGCATTATCCATTGTCCGAAGGTTGAAACCAAAAAAAGTTTTTCTGGATCATTACGACGACTCTTTTCCGCCCGTTTCAGATAAGATCAATACAAAAAAAATTGAAAAGATATTACAGAAGCAGGAAAAGATTCCTTGCCAGGCTTTAGAGAAGGGAGAGATTGTTTATGGGTAAGCAGAGTAGAAAATGGGGCGATCGAAAGGATGGCCGATGGGTCAAAGACACGACCGGTCTGCAGACGATCATGGCACACCTGATGCCAAATCGTACGGACAACGAGGTATATCTCCACGATACCATTGATGCTACAGAATTAGTCAGGTATTTGGAAAAGAAAAATGAAAACCTTGACTATAAGATTACTTTATTTCATTGTACGATCACCGCGCTGGCCCGAATGGTAAAGGAACGCCCTCTGATGAACCGCTTTATTCAGGGACATCGGATGTATGAGCGAAACGAGATCAGTCTAAGTTTTGTCTGCAAACGCAGATTTACAGATCATGCCGAGGAAGCACTCATGGTGCTGGTACCCAAGGATACTGACACGATAAATGAGATCAGCCGTAAGATCGTAGGTGATGTTAAAGAAACGCGAAAAAGTGAACATTCCACCGGAGGAGTGGATGCACTTTTGGACTCCTTTGCTAAAATACCACGGCCGCTGTTAATGCTGATCGTCCGCATCATCCGATGGCTGGATTTTTGGGGGGTAAATCCCGACTTTATCACAGCAGGCGACCCAAACTACACAACGATATTGTGCAGCAATCTGGGCAGTATTAAGTGTCCGGCAGTGTACCATCATCTGAACAATTATGGCACGAACAGCATCATGATCACCATCGGAACATTACATAAGGAAGAAATGAGAATGCCGGATGGACATAAAGAGATTCGTGATGTTGTCGATATTGGTGCGACACTTGATGAGCGCATTGCAGATGGGTTTTATTTTGCGCGCAGCCTAAAATTGATAAAGCACATTTGTGCAAATCCGGAATTATTGGAAAGACCGCTGAGAGAAAACAGTGGTTTTGAATATCATTGAGAAAAGGCAGTTTTCGGACTGTCTTTTTTATTTTTCTAAAATGCTTTAACTTCAAAATATAATATCGTACAACCCCACTTGCATACATTCCTTTAGGGAGGTATTGCCTATGAAAAAAGAGAAATATGTTCTGCAGGATACGGAACAGCCGGATATTGACAAACTGGATTGTAAAGATTTTAAGATCAATTTCCAACGGGCAATTCTACTTTCTCTTCTGGAAAGCCATAAATTAACACCATCACAATTTGAAGCCTGCATGGATAAAGTAGTCCAAAAATATTTTTGAAAAGAGTTGATCATATGTTGCGAGTAGCTGCCTACTGCCGTGTATCTACGGATAAAGATGATCAGGCAAACTCATTTGAAAGCCAACAAAGATATTTCAGGGAATATATTGACCGAAATTCAGAGTGGGAGTTCGTGCAGATTTTCGCTGATGAAGGCATATCAGGAACCAGCACAAAGAAGCGGAAAGAATTTAATCGTATGATCCGTCTTGCCAAAGCTGGAGAAATCGATCTGATCATTACCAAAGAGGTCAGCCGTTTTGCCCGCAATACGGTGGACACTCTGCAATACACTCGAGAGCTGAAACATACAGGCGTCTATGTACTTTTTATGAATT
>CAMWMT010000354.1 GCA_947175375.1 uncultured Clostridiaceae bacterium
TGTCATATTGATGCATCCGCTGATGCCTTCTTCCCCGGTACTGATATTCCGCGGAACGCTCTCCCCAGTCAACGCGCTGGTATTCAGGCTGGAACTGCCCTCCACGACCACTCCGTCGATCGGAACCTTCTCACCAGGCTGTACCACGATGATGCTTCCGATCTCCACCTCATCCGGATCTACTTGCTCAAGGCTCCCATCCTGCTCTATATTAGCATAATCCGGACGGATATCCATCAGTTCACTGATATTTCGGCGGCTTTTACCCACCGCATAGCTCTGGAACCATTCCCCGACCTGATAGAACAGCATAACGGCAATCGCTTCCGTGTAGTCTCCATCACTGGATACCGCCAGCGCCATGGCTCCGATTGTCGCCACTGCCATCAGAAAGCTTTCGTCAAACACCTGACGATTCTTAATACCCTTCCATGCCTTGATCAGGATGTCATACCCGATGATCAGATACGGAACCAGATACAAAGCGAACCGAAGTATTCCCCTCACCGGAATAAAATTCATAAGTATCATCAAAGATGCCGCAACGAGGATCCGGATCAGCATCTTTTTCTGTTTTTTATTCATCGATCTTACTCCTTTCCCGTTCTGTATCCGACACCGTCATACGACCATCTGCATAAATAGGCAGGAAACCATCCATATACCGCTTATCAGACTTTCTGTGCAACTCTCAGATGCCGGATATAAACGGCATCAGATAAATATCTCACAGTCATCCTCAACCTTCTTGCAGTTGGCACGGACAGCCTGCATCACTGCCTTCGGGTCCTGACCCTCTTCAAATTCCACGTTCATCTTCAGAGTCATAAAATTCACGGTCGCATCTTTGACACCAGCTGTCTTTCTAGCAGCGTCCTCCATCTTATTCGCACAGTTCGCACAGTCCACATCGATCTTATAAGTTTTTTTCATGTTCAACGTCTCCTTTTCCTGTTGTTTTATAATTAAACAGATATTTAATTGTTTAATTATATTATACACAAATCTGCATAAAATGCAACACTTTTTTAGAAGAGTACATTGAGTTTTTTCTTCCAATCCATTATAATTGCAAGTATAGTTTTCAAAAATGGAAAAAGGAGATGAAACGGTTGAGCAGAATCTCATTACCCCATGATCATGGGTCTGATATAGAAAAGCATATGGACTCCCTACCGAAGACCGAAGATTTTCAGGTACTGTCGGATATCTTCCGGCTGTTGGGAGACAGCAGCCGGCTACGCATCTTCTGGATCCTATGCCACTGCGAAGAATGCGTCATCAACATCTCTGCCATGATGGACATGAGCAGTCCGGCAGTATCTCATCATCTGAAGGCTCTGAAGACTGGCAGACTGGTCGTAAGCCGGAGAGACGGAAAAGAAGTATACTATAAAGCAGCCGACACCGAACAGGCGGCTCTTCTGCATCACATGATCGAAGAGCTCCTTGAGATCGCCTGCCCAGGTTCCGCTTATCCTTCCGCTTCTAGACCCACATAGATATGGATCTCGGCATTCTCCATGCTGTCATCCTGATATTCCTCAAAATCACAGACAAAGGTTCTGGGCAGATCCATCTTCCAGATCTCCTGCCATGCAAATCCGACCGCCTGTACCATGTCCCCGTGAATGACAAACCTTGCATAACGTCCTGCGGGGATCCTGCAGACCGTATATACTCCTGCTGCCGGTTCTTTCGTCACCTCACATGCAACCACCACCGTATAATCCGCCTTTTCATCTCTGGCAAACTCTGTGTAGATCCCCATCGCCTTTTCATTTGCCTTGTCAGGAATCGAAGCATAGATCCCTTCCTGATAGAAACGGCCCCAGAGTCCTCCAATCACAGCTCCCATATCCGGTGACAGGTTGTTCGTCCGCGCAGAGATCCCCACAGCTATCTTTTCTTCCAGCATTACAATTTCATAATCCATCATTTTGACCATCCTTTCTTTTGATGGCCTTATCATACCAAAAGAAACCGGACAACTGCATGTCATGTTTTTTCGTATTGCTTCAGGATTCCTTTTGCAAAATCCACCACATCCTTCCGGAACTCTTCCGGCTCCAGAAGCTCCGCGCCGTCCCCAAAAGAAGTAATCCATCCGATAATACTGGTCTTATCCACGAATCCGGAGGCAAAGAGCAGGGTTCCATCCGCCTCTTCTATAAAACTGTCCGGACCATATTCCTCCACCAGACGCCAACGGTATGCCGGCTGCACTCTGGCTTTTACCCAGTAACCATGTGGAAATACATGCTCTGATGACAGATCCGGCAGCGAAACTGCACGTCTTTCAAAAGAATCTCCCATCTGCAAGTCTGTCATCCGGTTCAGTTTAAACAGGCGAAAATCCTGCCTCGCCAGACAGAATCCCCACACATACCAGCTCGACCACTGAAAGACCAGGTGGCAGGGTTCTATGGTACGCCAGGACTCACCCTTCGGCGCATAATAAGTAAAGGAGATCTTTCTGGCAGTGAGAATCGCACAGTGGATCTGTTCGATCTTCGGGGCCAGCGACTCCCTGTACCACGAGGACAGATCGATCAGTATGTGAGAATCCCCTGTCAGTACCCCAGAAGAACCAGCCGACAACTTTTCCATCAACTGTGCATAACGTCTGGTCCCGCTGACACTGTCCAGACTGCGCAATCCTGCCAGGATCGCCTGCATATCCGAAGTGCTCAAAAGGGTACGGTCAATCTTATATCCTTCCATAATGGAGATGCCACCCTTCTGCCCCTGCTCCGTCACCAGCGGGATTCCCGCCATGCACAATGCTTCGATATCCCGGCTGATGGTACGTCTAGATACTTCAAATCTCTCTGCCAGATATGGTGCAGTCACCTTTTCCTGCTGCAAAAGAATCGACAGAATCCCTATCATACGGTCCAGCTTCATACTCTGCTCCTTTCCGAATCTTCCGGTCTGCTCTGTTTCCTTTTACAGCTATTATACTCCTGAATCATGACATGGATATGTCCTGTTTCAGGTCATTTTGACATTTTTATTTTATTCATTCAGCTTTCACTCACAGATTTTCAAAGAGATACGCATATTCCGGAAGCTGATCCCTATATGGTTTCAGTTGCTTCTCAAACTCTGCACGCTCCAGAGATGACAGCTCATATGTATCGTGATCCTTCCCCATGGCATCCAGTACCTTCTGAGCGATCTCATTCATCAAGCACCTGCAGAGGTTCTCTGCATCCGTAACTACCCAGCTCTCCATAATCTCTGAAGTTCTCTCATCGATCGACATCAGAACATACCCTAACTTATCAGACCATAGCAGCTCTATATAAGGACTGGCCTTTATGTATTCCTCAAATACGCTTCTGACTTTTTCGATCGCTTCATTTTTTTCTGCTTTCTGCATCATAACTTCTTCCTCCTGTTTTATCTGTGTAAACATTTACGCTCGCCCAGAGATCATCCAAAAAGACCATCTCTGAACAGTTACCACTATTTTACCACAGGAGGATATGTGTTTTATCTATGGAAATACTGGATATTTTGCAGTCTTTCTGCTATACTGATCTTCAAAAGAAGACAGGCTTTCTGATCCCATCCGGATGAAAGCTACTGCAGAAGGAGGAACAATTATGGTATATAAAACAAAAGGCACTTGCTCACAGGCAATCAATGTAGAGGTTGAAAACGGTATTGTTACTTCCGTACAGTTCGTTGGCGGTTGTGCCGGCAATACAGCAGGAATCTCCACACTCGTCGTCGGCATGAACGCAGACGAGGTCATCAGAAAACTGGAAGGAACCAC
>CAMWMT010000355.1 GCA_947175375.1 uncultured Clostridiaceae bacterium
GATGAAGAACGTACGAAAAAATATCTGACCCAGCTCGGAATCTATGATCAGTTTGACAAGATCGCCTGCGCGCCGTCGCTTCCCCATGGAAAACCCATGCCGGACGTGTATCTGTATGCCTGTGCGCAGATCGGAGAGAGGCCGGAGGAGTGTCTAGCGCTGGAAGATTCAGATAACGGAGCGCTGTCCGCCCACCGTGCCGGATGCAAGGTCGTGATGGTGAAGGATCTGGCAGGACCGCTTCCGGAGACTGCCTGTTTTCTTGCGGGGACGGCAGAGGATCTGTTAGGGGTGATCCCGATTCTGAAGAATGACATGATCTGACTGGATGGCAGCTGTTCAGAAGGTCAGTGTATATTGCTGCTTTTCAGGCCTGTGGTTCAGCGGACCGCTTTAGAAAGAATTCAGATGAAATACGGCAGATGGTCTGGTATAATCATAATAAAGACTTCAGGGACAGCTGCGGCAGAGAAAGGAGACAGGTGTATATGATCATCAAAGAAAACAGAGATGAGGAGATGCTGAAGGGGGCACTGGATGCTCTGGAACTTACGGAGCATAACCGAAAACTGGCAGAGAAATATCTGGATCTGTCGGAAACAGAGAATCTGGGGCTGCTGGAGAAAATGGAGATTCAAGATTTCTGCAAACGGGATATCAGCGACCGCAGGAAGATTTATTATAGTTATCTGCTGGATATGAGGAAAAGGGAAGCTCTTGCAGGTAGATTCATCCGTCTCATCGTCCGGATCGGAGGGACGACTGCCAGATATATGATCTCCGGAAGAGGATCCCAGGGAGATTTCGAATATGCGGGGAAATTTCTCACGCCCATACAGGCAGCGGCTCTTCAGGCAGATTATACAGCCTGGGAAGAGTCCGGCTGGTGCGAGAGAAGCTGCCGGTTTCTGATTGAGATGGGAATCAGAGATCCGGAGTCGCTGATCCGGATGTGGGAGCTCTGCTATAATGAAAATGCAGTCAATACGAAGATGTTTCTGTCTGCGGTCTACCTGTATTGTGTAAAACCGCTGGAGGATGGAAAGAGCAGACTCTGCGTTCCGGCAGGTGAAACGGATCTGAGGGCGGAAGCGGATCCTGCCAGGATTCGGGAAATGATCGAATATCTGGAGGGTCGTCTGCTCGGCAACATTGACATCATGTTCAAAAGCGGAGATGAGCCGGAGGGAGAAGTCCTGGACCGTCTGAAAGCCTTTGTGCGAGAGTCCGGGCCCGGAGAACCAATGCCGCGGGAAGTCCGGGTCGTCTTTTCCGGAAGAAAGAAACGCCCATATTTGATTAAATTTCTGACATTTCTGGCTTTTCTGGCGGTGGAGCATTCTGACCGGTTTGTATCCCTGATCCGTCTTTCCATGGCGATCGACGAAGCGCTGGACGAGGAGGGAAACCCGAATCTTGCGCTCAGCACCTGCCGGTACGCAGGGGAGACATGGTTCCAGAGACATATCAAAGGGCTGGAGGAAGTTCTGACGATCTCTGACGAGGCGTATATCTTGTGGGCAGTTCATAACAAGCAGGATGAGATCCTTGTGCGGATGGCGAAAAAGGCGCCGGATGTCATCTCACAGGTATTTCAGAAGATTCAGGTGGAGTCTTATGGGTATCTGGCAGGACGGGTCAGAGACGGTAATCCGGAGCTTTATCAGAAACTGGATGGGCAGCTGATGGAACAGTACCGGAGGCGCGCGGCCCATGAACTTACCGAAAAGTTTGAAGCAGCACAGGATATCATGGAACGGTATCTGCTGGAAGAAGTGGAGATCGGGGATGTCCTGCCTTATGTGAAAGACCTGCGGAATGTGTCGTTCTGTGATTATGAACGTGAGACCAGAATCCACGGCTATCTGGAGACTGGCCTGAGTACGCTGCACAGGCGCGCGCTGGTACTGGAGTGCCTGCGCCTGTATGGTTCTTATTTTCGGAAATACTGGCTTTGCCCGGAACCGGAGGAAGGAAAGAGAGAAGAGGGCTACCGAAAGCTGATCGATCCGAAACAGATCCACGCAGTCCTGGAATTTCTGGATGAAGAGCATGTCCCGGCGCAGTATCAGATGGAATATCTGGCCCATACCTATGGGAATTATTATGATTACAACGGTCAGGGAGTGAGCCTGTCAGACACGGCCATGCAGCGATGCGTAGAGGCGCTTGCTGCCATGCATCCGAACTGGAAGGACGAATATCCGGAAGCGGCAAAAGGAAGCATGATGGATACACGGATACTGGCAGTCCGCACTATGGCAGAGCTGGGAGAAGAATACAAAGAGGCTTTGCTGTCCTGCGCTTCCGACAGCGCGAAGCAGGTACAGTCGCTTCTGCAGAAGATCTATACGGAACATCCGGAGTGGGAAGCGGATATCCTCACCATGCTGAAGGCAAAAAAAGCGTCTACGCGAGAGATGGCAGCGCAGGTGCTGAACAACTGGGGAGCCGGACGTTATCAGGAACCGCTCGCCCAGGCTCTGGAAGCCGAGAAGACAAAGAAAGTAAAGGATTTGCTTCAGAGGCTTCTGTCCTCGGACAATCAGGAGCCGCAGGAACAGACTCCGGAAGGGCTGGTAGCGGAACTGCTCTTTGGAGGAAGAAAAAGAAAGCTGGCCTGGTTCCTTGAGAAAAGACAGACAAAGGTTCATAAGATGGACGGTACAGAAGCTTCCGAAGATTATATAGCTGCGATTCTGGCTGCTTATGCAGACATGAACATACCTGGTATTCATGAGGATGCAGGAAAGCTGGCAGAAGAATTAAAGCCGGAGGAGCTGGCAGCCGGTGTTCGGGAATTATATGATCTCTGGCTGGCGGAAAGTGCGCCGGCGAAGAAGAAATGGGTGCTCTATGCTGCCTCGATCCATGGAGGAGATGCGATTGTCCCTGTTCTGTATACGCAGATTCAGGAGTGGGCGAAGGGAACCAGAGGCGCTATAGCGGCGGAAGCGGTAAGGGCACTGGCGCTGAACGGGAGCGCGACAGCTCTGCTACAGGTAGACCAGATCTCCCGGAAGTTCCGGTTCCGGCAGGTGAAAGCAGCGGCGGCTACAGCTCTGTCCTTTGCGGCGGAGCAGCTTGGCATCACAAGAGAAGAGCTGGAAGACCGCATCGTGCCGAACCTGGGCTTTGATGAACGGATGGAACAGACTTTTGATTACGGAAGACGAAAGTTCCAGGTGATCCTGACGCCTGCTTTGACACTGGACGTATACGATGAAAAAGGAAAGAAGCTTAAGAACCTCCCTGCTCCCGGAAAACAGGATGATCCGGAGGCGACCAGAGTGTCTTATGAAGCATGGAAGCTTCTGAAAAAACAGTTAAAGACGGTCATTGGCAATCAGACCCTCCGTCTGGAACAAGCGCTTGGCTCGGGACGTCGCTGGACAGCAGTACAGTGGCAGGAGCTCTTTGTGCAGAATCCGGTCATGCATCAGTTTGCAACCGGCCTGATCTGGGGCGTGTATGAAGAGCATGGACTTCAGACAACCTTCCGCTATATGGAAGACGGCAGCTTTAACACCGCAGAGGAAGATGAATATGAATTGCCGGAAGCGGCCATCATCGGTCTGGTGCATCCCATTGAACTTTCCGCAGACCTTCTGTCTGCCTGGAAAGAGCAGCTGTCTGATTATGAGATCACCCAGCCAGTCGTCCAGCTTGACCGTCCGGTCTATACGGTCACAGAGGAAGAAAAAGAGCTGACAGGGCTGACGCGCTTTGACGGCCTTGTGTTGAACGGCCTGTCCCTGTCGGGCAAGCTTCTGAAC
>CAMWMT010000356.1 GCA_947175375.1 uncultured Clostridiaceae bacterium
GGATTTTCAGAATTTAATCTTCAAAATGTAATTTTTTATCATTTTTCTGGCCGATCAATAATTCCATCGCCGTCCGGCCCATCTTCTCCGCTTCTATGGATTCCTCCGCAATGGTTTCAAACAGGCGGTCAATCTGCGCCTCCTGCAGGATTCCATGATTGTCTTCATAATCTTTTTTCATCCATTGGATCAATTGCTTTCTGTGAATGACCGGAACCTCCCGGATTACTTCTCCCTCCCATTGAAGTTCACAGCTTTCCGGAAATACAACCAGCAGACGGACTGGAAAATCCATTTTCGCCATTTTTTCTCTCAGTCGTTTTTCAAAGTACCGGCTTTCCTTTACAGGATTTTTAAACAGGTATTCATGTCCATCATAGTTCTGCTTAAAGTCACCGTTCTTTCTTGCCAGAATCTTCCCGCTCTGGTTCCTCACATTCAATATATATAAACCGCTGGTCAGTATGATCAAAACATATGACTGCGGAGTCTTTTCGTGCTTACTTTGAGTCAGCTGATAGATAATCCGATGCTTTCCAAATACGGAATTTAAATAATAACTCTCTGACAGGCTTCGGATCTTCCTTTTTCTCACACAATACTCCAAAAAGCCGGAGTAAAGCTCTGTCTGAATACTTTTTCGGAAACGACGCCAGCCATAGACGGTCTTTATCAGCCACATGGTTCCTGCCACAAAAGTAATCCCCAGAACTACTTCATACCAAACGGTCATTTCTTTCTCCTGTGATAGAGGGGCCTGCATGCAGGCCCCAGTCTCTCTTTAATTAATCCAGTTCCGGTCCGTCAGACTTTTCGAAAATATAACGTCCACTGGAACCGATCATCCGCATGTAATCTTTGATAAAATCTTTCATGGCATTCTGAGCCGCAATGCAAAGATCCATGTAATCAATACCTGGGTTCTCTGCCAGCGCATCCGCCGTAGCCTTCCGCGCATGTTTGAACAGATCCGTACACACATTGATCTTATTGATCCCGCATGCAACGACCTTTTTGATGTTCTCTTCTCCGGCTCCGCTGCCGCCATGAAGGACCAGGGGCATAGCAAGCCGTTCTTTCAGTTCTTTCAGGCGCTGAAAGTCAAGCTTTGGCACAAAACCTTCCGGATAGCTTCCATGTGCAGTTCCGATAGCAACGGCAAGGCAGTCACAGCCTGTGCGTTCCACGAACTCTTTCGCCTGTTCTACGTTAGTATACAGATCCATTTTATCATTGTCTGCCTGGCTGGCCTGGCCCACATGCCCAAGTTCCGCCTCGCAGGAAAGTCCTTTGCCATGAGCAAGACTTGCGATCATCTGCGTTCTCCTGACATTCTCCTCAAACTCACAGCTTGAAGAGTCGATCATGACGCTGGAAAAACCATATTCTATTGCTTTTGTAATATCTTCATAAGTAGCTCCATGATCCAGGTTAAAGGCAACCGGAACATTCACCTTCTCTGCCATATTTCGAATCATGGGCGCGAGGATGTCCCCATGTCCATGGGCTTTCATCTGTCTCGGAGAGATATTGATGATCACTGCCGAATGCTCCTCCGCTGCTGCCTGGATGATCGCCTTGGCCTGCTCCATATTGACACAGTTGATCGCCATGACCGCATAATTGTTTCTATGTGCATGAAGCATCATTTCTTTCATTGATACGTACATGTTGTTCTTCCTCCTAATTACCTGCCGGATCAGCCGATCAGCAGGTTATCCATATCATCTTCCTCATAGTCTTCTGGTAACGGCTTTTTAACGATTGCATACAGAACTCCTGTAATACAGCCACCCAGAACCCACAGGCCGATAAAGAGAAGCGGATTGGAGGTCATTGCTACAGAGAATACACCGCCGTGAACGGCCGGGGACTCCAGGCCAAGTGCCATACACAGACCGCCAGTGATTGCTCCACCGATACAGATGCAGGTGGTCAGCCGAACCGGATCTTTGAGCTGGAAGGGAATCACGCCCTCCTGTACATAGCAACAGGAAAGGATAAACAGAGACTTTGCCTGCTCTCTTTCATTGTCTGTAAATTTCTTTTTGCCCCCAAGGAAGGTAGCGATGGCAATCCCCAGAGGAGAAGTCATACCTGCGCACATCTTTGCGGAAGTGGGAATGAAGAACCCATCTGCATTCAGTCCGTTTACAAACAGCGCTGCAGTCTTATTTACCGGGCCTCCATTGTCGAAAGCAATCATTGCGCCGATTACTGCGCCCAGAAGGAATCTGGATCCGCTGCTTAACGCGGTCAGCCATCCCGTCACGATTCCCATCAGCCATGCAATCGGAACACCGATGATATACCACATGATCAGTCCCGCGACCAGCGTAGTGATTACCGGGATAAACATGATTGGCATAATTCCCTGCAACGCTTTCGGCACGTTGATCTTCTTCATCTGAAGAACAAGCCAGCCTACCAGCAGCGCGCCTACCAGGGCACCCACAAAGCCTGTTTTCATGGTTCCTGCCAGCACACCCATGGCATATCCCGGAGCAATACCAGGCTTGTCCGCAATTGCATATGCGATGAACGCTGCCAGACAAGGTACAGCAAACCCAAACAGATTATTA
Source organism: uncultured Clostridiaceae bacterium (assembly GCA_947175375.1). Lineage (GTDB taxonomy): Bacteria > Bacillota > Clostridia > Lachnospirales > Lachnospiraceae > Hominiventricola. The sequence goes on from CAMWMT010000356.1 coordinate 2,583, forward strand.
CCAATGGTATAAATTACCTGAGCAAGGTTCTCCATATTGGCTGCGTCAGCCCCAATATTGTAACCGCCCATCATCTTTGCAATGGCTGTGATGACACCGCCTCCTACAATGACCGGAATCATATAGGAGATACCTGTCATTACTGCATCTTTTACAATACTACCTGTACTTTTTTTCTTTTTCCTTTGAATCTCTGCCATTATCCTAACGCCTCCATTAATTCTTCAATTACTGCTTCCGCATTTTTGATCGGTTCACTTACTTTAAAGCTCATGGTAGGAACGCTCTCAAAACGGTCCATGCCCTTGATCTTGACATCACTTGCGATGATCGCCCCGTCGGCTCTGGCAATGTCTTCTTTTGTGATCTCATCCTCCACACCGGTAGCTCCCTGGGTCTCCACCTTGATCTCAATTCCTTTTTTCTTTGCTGCCTTTTTCAGATTCGCTGCTGCCATATAGGTATGTGCGATTCCCACCGGACAACTACATACTGCTACTAAATACATTTACTAATCCTCCTTTTTCTGTTTGAATATATTGATGATCTGATCTATATCAGTTGCATCCTTAAGCCCGTTCCGGAAATCGTCATCCATCAGGCTTGCTGCCAGTTTGGAAAGCATCTCCAGATGTACATTGTCTGAAGTGTTCGGTGCCGCCAGCATGATCACATAATCGACCGGAAGGTCATCCAAAGATTCCCATTCCACCGGATGTTTCAGCTTCACCAGAGTGAACGCCGCCTCCTTTACGCAGTCAGACTTGCAGTGGGGAATCGCGATTCCGTTTCCTACTCCTGTGGGAAATTCCGCTTCCCTTTCATAAAGCCCTTTCACATACTGGTCCAGATCCGTGACCTTGCCTGCCTGGTACATCATCTTTCCCAGCCCTTCAAATATCTCGTCCTTGTTCCGGGCTTCAAACCCAAAACTTACGAGTCTCTCGTCAACCATCTCTGCTATGTTCATCTTATCCTTCTCCTTTCCATTAAAATCACCGAATTATAGCATTGATTGTAATTCACTGAATTTCTTTGTCTTTAGCATCTGTTCCACCAGCTTTGGATTCCTTGTAAGCTCCAGTACCTCTTCGAAGATCTCGTGAAATTCCTGCTCCTCATTCGCTTCCAGCGCCAGCATGAGCACCACCTGAACCTTCTCACTGCCCCAGGGCACCGGTTTTTGAA
>CAMWMT010000357.1 GCA_947175375.1 uncultured Clostridiaceae bacterium
TTTTTTCTTCCACTGATCTACTCTCCTGTCTTTTTCCGCGGCGTTTCAAAAGGTGTATTATAGACGGATAATGCCGTCAGAAGAAATACAACGCCGACAATCATAATCCCCAGTCCCGATAGCTTCCCGGTCATCTTCCATCCGCCGACCACCAGAAGCAATCCTGCCGCGAAAAATGCGAGGATTAGAAATATCCGAAGCTTCTCATGTTCTTTCCAGAATTTCATATTCTCACCTTACCCTTTCAGTCCGCCGAGTGCCATTCCCTGAGTCAACTTGCTCTGTACACAGATATACAAAATCAGTGTCGGAAGCATGACCAGCACAAGTCCTGCATACATGATACCGTACTGTGCCGCCGACTGCTGTGCCTGCATCAGATTCAAAAGTCCCACCGGTAATGTTCGGGAACCCGTCGCCGAGCTCATCAGCGTCATGGATATGATATATTCATTCCAGAAGGACAGAAAATTGAACAGAATGACTGTGATGATCGAAGGCTTTGCCATGGGAAAGATGATCTTCCACATGGTCTTTCCATAGCCTGCACCATCAATGTATGCTGCTTCCTCATAGTCGTGCGGCACAGTCACAAAATAACCGGAAAGAAGATAGATCGTAAAAGGCAGCGCAGTCGCCGCGTAGACGATGGCAAGCACGACAAGATTATTTAAAAACAGGGAACTGCCAAGCACTTTCTTCGCCCACACATCTCCATCACGGAGCATCAGAAAGATTGGTACAACGATATAGTTCACATTGATAAACAATCCGGCCATAAAGCAGGTATTCAGAAACTTCCGTCCCCGGAATTCAAATCTTGCAAGGCAATAGGCTGCAGGCAGTGCTACGAGCAATAGAATCAGAAGCGCCAGCGCCGTCACGAATACTGAATTGATCATGTATTCTCCCATCTTTGCCGTATTCCATGCTTCCACAAAATTCTGCCAGTAGATTCCTGCCGGAAGTGCCCATGGATTCCCATAAAATTCACTGTTCTGCTTGATCGATGCCATGAAGACCCATGCCACCGGAACGATGATGAGCACGGCAAGCGTGAGCAGCACTACATAAATAAATATTTTATACAGACGTTCTGCAGAAACGGTTTCTTTTTGATGTTTCATTCGTCCCCTCCTTAGAATTCCAGTACTTCACGTTCTGTCACTTTGTTCACCAGTGCAGAAAGCGCAAAGGAAAACAGGAAGATTACAACGCCCACCGCCATACTGTAGCCGTAAAGTCCGGCATCCTTCTGACTGTACATATAACTCAGTGCCACATCGGAAGCCCCGTTGGGCCCACCGGAAGTCATGGCCTTAACAAACAGAAAAGCCATATTGATGGTCGATATGATGAAGAAGGTCAGTGTCGTCCGGATATTGGTCCAGATCAGCGGCAGCGTTACCTTGAAAAACTGTGTCAGACGGCCGGCGCCGTCCAGTCCCGCGCTCTCATACAGACTTTCCGGAACGCTTGACATGGATGCCATATACATGACCATATAATAACCAATCGCCTGCCAAACCATAGCAATGATCAGACTGACCATTACCAGACTCTCACCTTTCCAGAGAATCGGATCCTGCATATCCTTAAAAAGTCCAATAATGCTGTTGAGCATGCCGTTTTCCGGCTTGTAGATTGCGGAAAAGATACCGGAGACAACCACGACCGACAAGATATTTGGTATATAAAATACAATCCTGAAGAAGTTCTGTCCTTTGATCTTTTCCCTTGTCAGAATCGCGGCAAAGACCAAAGCGAACGCAAAAGTAATGATCGTGACCACGACCACTAGCAGAATCATATTCTGCATGGAACGGATCAGCTTTGCATCCGTCAGAAGCATCTTAAAATTGTTCAGTCCGACAAATTTTTCCTCCGGCGTATATGCCCCCTTTTCAAACAGCGATATCCGAAAGACATTAAAAGTCGGCACGATCATAAAGAGGAAAAAGAGAATGGATGCCGGCGCAAGACATATCGCCAGGAATCGGTTTCTGTTCCTGTTTTTTCTCATGGCATTCTTCCTTTCTGTAAAAATCCATATCTGGTTTTTAACAATCGCCAGAAAAATATGATAAACGGCACATGGACCAGTGTTCTGTAAGGACAAGAATTTAGTGCCGTTTATATAATACGGCGGCGGACATATATACCTGCCCGCCGCCACTTATCGTCTCTCTTATTTGAGGTTTGCGCGCATCTGATCGCTGGCACTCTTAATACCATCAATCCATGCTTCTTCTGTCATCTCACCGGATACCAGAGAGTTGACCGGATCAAAGAATACAGGACGAACTTCCACGCCCGGAATCGCCTCAAATGCTGCGAAATTACCCATAGCTGCTTTTGCTCCATTGTCATAGATGGAGTAGAACATCACGTTATCGCCTTCCAGCTTGTCAGCAATGCCAAGAACCGGCTGAATCGCACCAGCTTTTGCGAATGCTTCACATGCTGCGTCGCTATAGAGGAATGCTACAAACTGTTTTGCTGCATCCATATGCTCTGCGCCTGCCGGAATCCATGCCTGCTCAAACCAGGTATAGCTGTAACCGTCTCCGCCTGCCTCTACAGCCGGAAGTGCGGTCATGCCCCACTTGAAGCCGTCTGCCCGAGGTGCCTCAGCCATCTCTGTAACGATCCAGGTTCCATTCGGCATAAAGATTGCTTTGTTGTCAAGCACGAGCTGCTGATTCTGTGTAAAGTCCTGATCGTTTGCCTGTGCCGGCGTGATCGGATTCGTATAGGTTGCCAGTTTTGCAACAATATCAAAACAGGTCTGTGCTTCCGGTGTATCCCAGATGCCTTCTTCATAGTTCGTTGCCTGATCGAAGAAGTCTGCTCCGCCTACGGAATACATCAATGCATAGAAAAATGCGTCAAAATAACCGGTGGTCGGATAAGTGAAGAGATAGATTCCTTCTTCTTTGGCCTTATCGCCAAGCTCCCACATCTCGTCCCAGGTAGTCGGCAGATCCCAGCCCTTTTCTTCCAGAAGACCTGCGTTATAGAACAGACCGCATGGAGAATAGAACATCGGTGCAAGATAGGTCTTGCCGTCTCCATAAGGATTGGTCAGAGATGTCTCTGTAAATCCGCCTGCAATCTTATCAGATACTTTTTTGTCTTCCCCTGGTACTGTCATGGAAAGAACATCTGTGATATCTGCAATCAGATTTCCTTTGATAAACTGCTCAGTCAGAGCCGCCTCACGTCCTGTAGCAAGATGGATCACGTCCGGATACTCGCCGCCCTGCATGGATGGTCCGATCACGTCTTCCAGATTCTTATCGGTTGTCAGTTCTACCTGAATCCCGGTCTGAGCTGTGAACGCGTCACATACTTCCTGCCACATGTCAGAACCATATGCGGTCTCGATTGCTGCCACCTTAATGGTAACGTCTCCTGCTGGGGCCTCTGCTTCTGCGCTTCCGCCGTCATCTGCAGGCGCCGCCTCTTCAGCAGCCGCTTCTGGTGCCTCTGTCGTACTGCCGCTCTCTGTGCCTGAGCCGCCACAGCCAACCACCAGGGACGCGGTCATGACCACGCTCAATAATACGCCTAATACTTTTTTAGCCATTCTTTTGCTCCTCCTTTTCAAAAGCATCTATGTAATTGCCATACTATCAGTATATTCTTTTTTCCGTCTATTTCTATCGTATTATTGCTCTCTTTTTTATATATATTGTTTTAATTGGTGTTTTCGCATATTTTTTTGTGTTTCTCTGATTATTTT
>CAMWMT010000358.1 GCA_947175375.1 uncultured Clostridiaceae bacterium
TTGCCCTGCTGCTCGTGCTTTTGCTGGTCGGGGCAGCCGTTTCCCCGTTTCTGGAAGGCAGAGGGAGCGTTCAGTGGATTGGATTCTGGCTGATTTATTTTCTGGCAATCGGGCTTGGGTTCTTCTGGTTTCGGAAAAAAAGACGGGAGGAAGAAGAATGAATCTGGTAGTAACAGTATTTGGAACAATTTTGACCTGGCTCTATTCGCGCACAGGGGATTATGGAATCGCTGTTGTCTGCCTGACCATACTGGTAAAACTCTGCCTGCTTCCGTTGTATGCGCGGCAGAGACGAGGGGCAGGGACACCGCAGGCAGGGGCAGGAAGTTGCCTCCTGCTGCTGCTGAGCCTTCCAGTGCTGACTGGACTATACCGGACCGTGCTGGCAGGGGTGGGAGGTTCTGTGGGGAGCAGGCTCTGCCCATGGGTGGTCTCTCTTTTGACGAGGGATCCGTATGGAATCCTGCCCGCATTGTCGGCAGCCGTACAAATCCTGCCGCAGACTTACCCATATCTTGCGTTTTTTAAGAACCTGGATCTGCCAAAGGCTCCGAAAGGAATGGTGCTGTCCTCTGCCCTGATGGTCTTTCTGATCTGCTTTCCGCTTCCGGCGGCAGCAGGCATCTATTATCTGACATCCGGGCTGTTCACAGCGCTGGAACAGGCGCTGCAAAATGGAATCTGTGTGTATAGACTGAGGGAGAAGGAGGCAGGCTGAACACAGATATATTGGTGGCATAAAATTCTACTGTTATCTTCAGAAAGTCTTTATTAAAATGTATAGGAAATCTTCAGTTTTTCCTGGTACACTGGCACAGTCAGAGGAGGCACAGGACTGCAGAAGGCAGACGAGGATGCATGCTCTGGCAGAGACCATATACAAAGGAGGACCTATGCATTTATCAAGATTTCTGGGGATCGGCATGGACTGTCTGTCCAGCATGATTATATTGACACCTGCATCTTTACTTATTTTAAAACTGTCCGGGAGGAAGCTGAAAAGTCCGCATACCATCCTGCTGTTACTCTATCTCTGCGTGTTGGCAGGCATCTACTCGGTGACCGGGCTTCCGGATATCAGCTATTGCGGTCTGGATTTTTCTTTTAATGTGATTCCGATGGCGGATATTCTGAGCAGCCCTTCTCAATACCTGCTCAATGTCCTGATGTTTATCCCAGTGGGCTTCTTGCTCCCGCTTTTGTGGGATGAATATCAGGGCTGGAAACAGGTACTGGGATTCTGCTGCTTTCTGACCGTATTTATCGAGATCGCACAGGTATTTACGTTTCGCACCACAGATATTGATGACCTGATCACCAACCTACTGGGCGCCGGACTTGGATATCTGCTGATCCATCTGCCGGCGAAGAAAGGAAACTGGCGTCTGCCTCCGGGCATTACGGATGATTATGAGGAAAAGCATGGACAGTGGTCCTATCTGCTTCTTGTAGCCCTCCAGCAGTTCTTTATACAGCCGTACTGGTCTGCTTTTTTCTGGGATTCTCTTCTTTGATTATGTCATATCTGTTCCCAGGATATGAATGGTATGGCTGTCTGTAAAGAGCATCTTCCAGCCATGTGCCCGGAAGATCTGGTATACAATTCGAAGCCCCATGATATGCGGGGCTTTTTCTGTGTCTGAAAGCCGGTTTTCCAGAGCCTGAATGACTGCATCAGGGATTCCGCAGCCATCATCAGAGACTTGAAAACAAATGCTGTTTTTTTCCGGATACGCAGTAACGGTGACGGTACATCCGTTCGGATTGTGGCGGATGCTGTTCTGGATCAGATTGGAAAAGGCACGTGTCAGCAGAGAAGGATCACCGTTTAGTGTGATCTGCTCCACGTCGGGGTCTATATACAGGTCAATCAGGTGGTAGTCAGAAAGTCCCTGATTGTAAAAATCACTGACGACTGTACGAAGGAGTCTGGAAGGATGGATTTCTTCAGGTCTTAGAGGCTGCATATCATATTCCAGCCGGGAAGTCAGGTTCAGATCCTCAATCAGCCGTTTGATCTTGAGACTCTGCGCTTCCATCATCTCAGCCAGATGCTGCTGCGATTCGGACAGAGATGCGGCCCCTTTCAGATCAGCCGCATAGCCCATAATCAGAGAAAGGGGCGTACGGATATCATGTGAGACACCGCTGATCCAGGCAGCACGTGCATCGTCTCTTCTCTCCAGATGCTCCCGCTGCCGGGTCAGAATATCGGAGGTTCGGTTCAACTGCCTGGCGAGAAGCTCTGTCATTCCCTTTTCCGGCAGATGGACGGCTTTTTCTTCTGACAGCTGTTCCAGTCCGACAGCAAGCACACGCAGAGAACGATAGAAACGGAAGCCTAGTAGCAATACAATGAAAAAGACAAGGATCAGATTGGAAGAAAGGGTAATGGGAATCATAAAGGCAATATAGCGTATCACCTCTTCCCGTTCCTTGATATTAAATTTCCAGACGCTGCCTTGTGGCTGTGCGATGACCAGCAGTCCATGATCGGTAATCCATTCCGTGACCGGATAATCGTCCAGGTACCATTTGCTAAAAGAAGCAGTATCACTGACTGTATAAGAATGGTTCAGGCTTTCTGGAAGATTCCAGGCCCATAGGACAGCTCCGTCATCATCCAGCAACATGGCCCATACATAATCGCTTTCCAGATATTCATATCCCAGATCTGACAGAAGGATGTTTCCATCAGTACTGCTCAGTTCTGCAGCTATCTTTCGGATAGCGCCTGCAGAGTGGTTGGTCGACCGAATGACCTGAAACCCGCATATGACGTAGAGAAATACATTCAGAGCCAAAGTAATCAGAAACATTAACAGGGCATACCATAGATAGCGGATGAGTATCCTGGACAGGCTTTTCATGATGTTTGATGTCTCCCTTTTACCAATTTATATCCCAGTCCCCGTACGGTCAGGAGCCAGACAGGGGCGGAGGGATTTTCTTCGATTTTTTCTCTAAGTCTTCGGATATGCACCATAAGCGTGTTTTCATATCCATAATAATTTTCTCCCCAGACCGCATCGGACAGCGCATCAAAGGTGACGATGTTGCCGCGGTTTTCATTCAGCTTTTTCAGCAGTGCAAGTTCCTTTGCAGTCAGTGTGATTTCCCTGTCCGGTGTGCTGATCACACCGCTTTCCAGCCATACGGTACGTTTTCCCAGAATCAAAACATCATTCTCTCTTTCCTTATGAAAAGAAGAAAAATAAGTCCGCTTTAATATGGCAGTCAGCCGCAGGATCAGTTCGTCGGGCAAAAATGGCTTGGTGATATAGTCATCAGCTCCCAGACCCAGTCCCAGCAGACGGTCATTATCCTCGTCTTTTGCGGAGAGAAACAGGACAGGCGCGTCAGAGGTGAGCCGAAAATCCCGCATCAGGGAGAAACCGTCCCCATCCGGTAGCATGATGTCCAGGATCACCAGCTGAGGGGCGTATTCGTCAAAGGATATACGAGCTGTCCGGCAGTCGGACGCAGTCTGTACATTCAGAAAACCCCGGCGTGCAAGGATATTTTTAACCATCTCCAGAATATCCGGATGGTCGTCTACCAGCAGGATTCTGGCTTCATAAATATGTTCCATATGCTCATTCCCCGCTTTCTGCGTTTCTTCCTTCTGATTATAAAACGTTTTTACCGGTATTTCACCTGATTATACAAAAATTAAGGAAAATGTAAGGCGGGCTTCATGGAGAAGTAAGTGGAGGGTGGTATCGTATGGGAAGACCGG
>CAMWMT010000359.1 GCA_947175375.1 uncultured Clostridiaceae bacterium
CTTCTTTATAATGATGATAATAATCAATCCCCACATGATTCGGGTAATCTTCCCCTTCAATCACGCCGTCCGTTAAACGCCTGGGGGCACCGGTGACATTATCCCCAGCAGTTTCAACATCAGCACAGCTGATTCCCTTTCCTCCTTCTTCCCATGCACCTTCACATTGATGTGCTGCGACAGCGCCGCCCCATAAGAAATCTTTTCTTAGCATTACATGTATCCTCCTTATTATATATAGTTTTTGAAGTATTCGTCTCTTCAAAGAATAAGTGTAATAGTATGACAAATACCTACCTTCTATTATACTTCATTCTGTCTCAACTTAAAATGAATTTTTTTAAAGTGTAAAAATTCAACAGGCCCAAATATGACCTGAGACTTGCTGATTTACTTCTATACGAATTCCCTTTCCATCCGCACTGGTAATCTTTATATCATAGCCAAAGCCGCCACCTTCGGTTTCCGCAATATGCTCGATTATCGCATCTGTACTCTCATACTGCTCTCTTCATTTCTCCATCCCATGAAAAGTAACTATGATCTCATTGTATGTATTTCCCGAGTACTTATCGGAAAAGCTTCAGGCCGCATAATCTGTGCTTTATCTCATCGTTTGCAAAAGATACCTCTACCGCATTACGGAAGAACTGCCCCAGCTCCTCAGCCGTAACCCCATACTCCTGCACCACAAAATCCATCTCCTGTGTCATACTGGTACCGCTCACTGTCCGGTTGTCCGTATTCAGCGTTACCAGAAGCCCTGCATCCATAAATTCCCGGATCGGATATCCCTCTCGTTCTGCTGCCCGGGTCTGCAGATTGCTTGTAGGACACATCTCAATACCGATCCTTTTATCCGCACACAGCTTCTGAGCCTTCGGATGGCCTTTTAATGCGATTCCATGACCAATCCGTGAAGCGCCGCCTTCTACCGCCTCCAGAACATTTTCCACCCTGCCACACTCTCCGGCATGGATCGTAAACGGGAAGCCCAGCCTCTTTGCCTGCGCAAACAGTTCCCGAAAACCTTCCATCGGATAAGAAGCTTCATCTCCAGCAAGGTCTACTGCACACAGGCCTTCTCCCAGATATTCCCTGCACGCCTTCATCATGGCAAGACTGTCTTCCTGCGGATGATGCCGCATGGCACAAGCAATCACATTCCAGGATACTCCGCACTGTGTCTCCGCCTCTTTGAGCCCTTCCAGTACCGCCTCCACTACTTGCCTGCAGTCCAGGCGATCATGTACAGACGACAGCGGAGCAAACCGGACCTCCACATACTTCATATTTTCCTTTGCCACATCCAGAAGAAATTCTTTTGCCGCCAGCCGAAGTCCTTTCTCTGTCTGCACACACTGCAGCGGCAGGAGGAACCGGTCCAGATATTCTGCCAGATTCTGGCAGCAGTTTCCCGCTTCCAGCTCCTCCGGCTCCACCTTCCTCTTCAGGATCTGTTCCACGCTTTTTAATGTCATGGAGCCATCCAGATGACAGTGAAGGTCGATCTTGGGCATGGTTTTCATTTCATTTTTTAATTTGTCTTTCATAATCTTAACACACTCTGTCTTCTATTTTAGGCACTGCCATTCTATGTATAAACTCCAGATTTTTCAATATTTTTCCAGTGCCTTTTCATTATCATAACATATGCAACACAACATTTACAATTCTATTTTTACCATGACTCATCTTTCTGAAAAAATATTTGTCCAATGCTCTTCATCCGGTCGACTCCCTCTGTCAAATATGTTATAATGTCTCTGAGTCAGCAGCCCGTATTTATACAGGCTGAGATATATTATTCATCCACAACACACCAAAGGAAAAGGATATTATGCATTATAAAAAAATATATTTCATGCGATTACCCGCACTCCTCCTGACCGCTTCACTTGTCATCACTGGCTGCTCCAAGAATACGCCTGAGCCGAAGACAGAGAACACCCCATCCGTTGACACCACAGCAGAAGAACAGTTTCAGGAGATGATCAACGACCTGTTTTATGACACTGTCACCAGTTCCGGATTGACCATGCATTCCATGCTGACTAATCCGGCAGCTTACGGTATCACGGAATACCCGGATACTCTGGGAGATTACAGCCTTGCGACACTTCAGGAAGATTATGCAGAGCTTCGCGAAGACTATGAAAAACTGCTCACCATTAACCGCGAATCACTGTCCCCAGAGCTGCAGACAGATTATGATATTCTTCTGGAATATATGGAAACGGAGCAAGATGGCGAAAAGTTCCTGCTCTATGATTATCCGTTTTCTTCCATCAGCGGAGTTCAGGTGGAACTTCCGATCGTTCTTGCCGAGTACAGTTTCCGTACACCGGAGGATGTGGAACACTATCTAGCTATCCTCTCCTGCATTGACGAATATTATGAACAGCTTCTGGAATATGTCCAGGCGCAGAGAGATATCGGCATCTTCCTGTCGGATCAGACCATCAACGATGTCCTTGACTCCTGTCAGGTCTATCTGGATGCTCCGGAGACGGGCATGATGGCAGAAACTTTTCTGTCACGGCTTGACAGTCTTACCGAACTGTCACAGGAAGAGCAGGAAACTTTTATATCAAGAAACGAAGAACTGCTGAAAACAGATTTTACCACTGCATATCAGATCTTGACAGATGGACTTCAAGAAATGAAGGGAAAAGCAGAAATTCCTTCCGGTACCGCTTCTCTTCCTGACGGACAGGAATATTACGAATATCTGCTGAAATCCTCCACCTATACCTCTTATCAGGACCCGGAAGCATTAAAAGATGCGATCGCAGACAGGATGATAAGCGAACTGAGCCACGCCCAGGAACTGATGGCAGAAAACCCGGAGCTGATACAGGAGCTCTATCAGTTCGAGTTCTCCATTCAGAACCCGGAAGAAGCACTTCAGGACCTGCAGAAAAAGCTGCTTGCCGATTTCCCGGAAGTCCCGGCATATGCCTATGAGGTCCGCACGCTTCCGGAAGCATTGGAACCATACACGAGTCCGGCGTTCTACCTGTCGCCTCCGATCGACACACAGAATGAGAATTTTATCTACATCAACCAGTCCTCCATCGAGGCACGCAATGACATCTATACCGTCATGGCACATGAAGGATACCCCGGACATCTGTATCAGTGCAATTATTTTAATACGGTCAATGACAGTCTCCTGCGTTCACTGATGAGCTTCTCCTGTTATGTGGAAGGCTGGGCCACTTATGTCCAGTATCTGGCTTATCAGTGGGAGGAGCAGAGTCGTCCGGAACTTGCAGAAGTTCTTGCTATCAACGAATCCGCATATCTGGCATTGTATGCGCTGGTAGATTATCAGGTCAACTATGAGGGTATGACCCTTGAAGAGCTTCAACAGTTTCTGGACGAGCTTTTCGGCATCAGCAACCCGGAGGCATCACAGTCTCTCTACCAGATCGTCTGTGAGGACCCAGCAAATTATATGAAATATTATGTGGGATATCTGGAAATCTCAGAAATGCGCGAAGAAGCAGAAGAGACCCTTGGAGATGCTTTCAATGCAAAAGAGTTCCATACTTTCCTTCTGGATCTTGGACCGGCTCCATTTTCCCTGATACGGAAACACTTTCAGAAATGGATTCTTTCGCAGCAGTAAAAATATGTGTTTTTTCATACAAAGGGAGGGGAAGGGAAGTAATCCTGTCCGTGTGCTCAGCACTCGTATGGAATGGATCGGACAGAAAACAGGCTTTGTC
>CAMWMT010000360.1 GCA_947175375.1 uncultured Clostridiaceae bacterium
GCACGTACTGCGCCAGCGTCTCCTCATCCATGCCTAGACGGATGAACTTCATCTCCTCCGGGCGGATATCCCCACCTGCCACATAAGTGCGGCCCAGGGTCTGCATGACCACACTGTAAGCTTCCCTGGCATTGCCTGGTTCTGCCCCTATGAGTCTCAAAAATGGTCCGTTATAGACTTGATAAAGCAGAAAAAGGCCTGCAAAGAGCAGACATACCTTTTTCCAGTGCTGACGGAGCATAAGCAGCAGAAAAGGCATACATAAGAGCAGCGTATGGAATCCGTTATTTCGCAGTAAAAACAGTAACCCGAAACAATAGCCGCCATAAAGCAGATGGAGCCAGCCAGTAAAATACTCCCGGGGCCTTACGCACATTTTAAAAATCTGCATCACACATAGCACAAAAAGCCCGGAAAACAGTGTATCCTTTGTCGTATACACGGCCATCATCCCATGGAATGGAAAGAACCACAGAAAAAGGAGAGTACCTGCCTGCAGCCAGACTGGAGCCATCTCTTTTTTCAGGAATCTCCAGATCCATGCAAAGATTCCGGACAGCGCTGTCATCTGCAAGATCGTATAGATGGCCGCTGCCGTATTGTCACTGAATCCGAAAGATCTTGTCAGGGAAAAGATACCACACAGAATCCCGGTATGCAGAAGCGGGTGATGAGCTGTCAACCAGCCGGAAAAGGTCCAGCCGACCTGATTTGGCGCATCCGCCGCAAAGATACCTGGATAACCGCCCAGAAACGCAGGAAGAAAGCTCAGAAAACACAGCAGCCATACCAGATAAAAGCTGTACTTCTGCTCTGTCAGCCTCTCCCATATGTCGGTGAAACGGAGGCTTCGCCCCGTTTTTTGCCCGGCAGGCAAAGCTTCTGTCCTTTCTGCCAACCAGTCCGTCAGCAGCAACAAAATCAAAACTGCCAGTGTATTTACCGGAAGTCGAAGCAGAACCCGGTGAAAAACAGTCCTGTGCCATGGATTTTCGGATATCACCCAGATACTTCCATAATGCTGCAGCATATAACCAAGACGGTCACAAATGGCAAAGATCATGCCGCCTGTGACCGCAAATATCCATATACGAAGATCCCGAATCCTATGAAACCTGCTATTCATCCTTCATAAGCTCCTTGTAGTGCATGTCCATCCTGATGAGATTCATCTCGAACTCCTGCCGGTTTCTCTGTGCACCCGCTGCCAAGATCAATCCTGCAAATACGGACTGAATCGCCGCCATCAGTGCAAACCCACATACGATCAGCGTGGGAAATTTTGGCACCAGTCCGGTCCTGATATATTCTAGAAGCACCGGAAGAAAGAATCCTGTACTGATGACCGTCAGCACCAGTGCCAGAATCCCAAAGAAATTCATCGGCTTGTAATTCCGATATAATCTGGAAATGCTCATCAGCACCTTTGCCCCGTCCGAATAGGTATTCAGCTTGGATTCACTGCCTTCCGGACGATCTCTGTATTCGATGACCACATTATCCACCTGCATATTCTTGTCCGCCGCATGGATCGTCATCTCTGTCTCGATCTCGAATCCCTTGGAAAGCACGGGAAAGGTCTTAACAAACTGATAGCTAAATGCCCGGTATCCAGTCATGATATCCTTGATCTCTGTGTGAAAGAGCCGGTTGATCGTTCCCCGAACCAGCGAATTGCCAAAATTATGGAAAGGTCGTTTATTCTCTGTAAAATATGTGGAGGAAAGCCGGTCGCCGACCACCATATCTGCCTGATGCTCCAGCACCCGGTCCACCATCTCCCGGGCATATTCTGCCGGATACGTATCATCTCCGTCTGTCATGACATATACCTGTGCATCGATCTCCCGGAACATCCGGCGAATCACATTACCTTTTCCCTGCTGATATTCATGCCGCACGACAGCGCCCACCGCCTCTGCCAGCTCCACAGTCCGGTCGGAGGAATTATTGTCATATACATAGATCACTGCCTCCGGCAGCACCCTCTTAAAATCACTCACTACTTTTTCTATTGTTTTCTCTTCATTATAACATGGTATTAAAACTGCTATCTTATCCAAAATCTGTGTCCTCTGATATATTTTGTCTGTTTTTATAGTATAACATACCCGGCTCTGTTTTAACAATATGATTCTCACATCTGCAGCAGTTCAAATGAAAAAAGGACTTGTTATGTAGTTTTGAATACTATATAATACTAATAGAGGTGATAATTATGACGATAGATCCCCAGGATATTCTGAACAGCATTCTTTCAAGCCTGGAGAAGATTGATTATATCAGACCAAGAGAGATTCCGGACATTGACCTTTATATGGATCAGGTGACCACTTTTATGGAAGAGCATCTGCATTCTTCCAAACGGTATCCGGAGGACAAGATCCTGACGAAGACCATGATCAATAATTATGCCAAAAACCGTCTAATCCCGCCTCCCGAAAAGAAAAAATATTCCAAAGAGCACATGCTGCTCCTGATCTATATTTACTATTATAAAGGAATTCTGTCCATAAGCGATATCCAGAGCCTTCTCGAACCACTGACGCAGCAGTATTTCCATTCAAAAGAACCAATCAATATGCAATCTATCTATGAAGAGGTCTTCAGCCTGGAAAAAAACCAGGTGGAAAAGCTGAAAAAGGATGTGATCGAAAGCTACCGGATCGCTTCTGACACTTTTTCGGACGCTCCGGAGGAAGAACAGCAGTTTCTTCAGATCTTTTCTTTTATCTGTCTGCTGAGCTTTGACGTCTATGTCAAAAAGCAGGTGATCGAAAAACTGATCGATCTCTTTCCGAAGAAGGATACAGCCAAAAAGCGCAGAGAATAAAAAATGCCGTATATACGGGAAATGTTAATCCCTGGTATACGGCTTTTTCTTTATGTATTCTATTTATACATTATTTTTTGTCTCTTCACCCATTCTCCGGAACACCATATCATATCCGTCATTCCCGTAATTCAGCGACCGGTTCACACGGCTGATCGTTGCGGTAGACGCACCTGTTTTTTCAGCAATCTCCAGATATGTCTTTCTCTCCCGAAGCAGCTTCGCCACTTCAAAACGTTGAGACAGCGACTGGATCTCATTGATCGTGCATACATCTTCAAAAAACGTATAGCATTCCTCCGTATTCTGAAGACTTAAAATTGCACGAAACAACCCATCTGTCGCTTCATTCCGAATTTTTTTGCTCATCATCAAACCTCCGTCTTATTGATGTAGGCATACAGCTTGTTCTTATCCGTATTGACTACCAGATCTTCCGGAAAATCACTCTCTTCCAAAAGAGCCTGCGCGAATTCATGATTCAGAATATCCTTATAATAGTGCGCATCACTCCCCAGGATCACGGGAGTCTGATATTTTTTGCACAGTCTCAGTATCTCCAGATCGTTCTCTCTGGCATTCTGCCGAAAGCCTTTGGGATTCAAGGAGTTATTGTTGATCTCTAGAAGTGTGTGATACTCTTTTGCCGCCTGGACGACTGCTTCATAGTCCAGAGGATACCGCCCGTCATCCGGGTGTCCGATCACATTGATATGCGGATTCTTCATCGTCTGGATCACGCACTCAGTATTCCATTCCCGGCTTCCCGGCCGGATACAGGGAAGATGCAAGCTGGCAATTGTAACATCCATCCTGCCCAGATATGGCTCCTCCAGATCCACAGTACCTTTTTCATCCAAAATATTCAGTTCCACTCCCAGCAGAAC
>CAMWMT010000361.1 GCA_947175375.1 uncultured Clostridiaceae bacterium
GATACTAGCGCGGAGAAACCTCCCAGGAAATTGACACCTGCTGTCTCTGCCGCATCATCCAGAACCTTTGCAAGTTCCACATAATCTCCCGGTGTCCTGCAGGCAGCGCCTCCGACCAAAGCAATCGGTGTCACAGAGATCCTTTTATTTACGATCGGGATCCCATACTGGGATTCGATCGCCTGTCCCGTTGCCACCAGCTCTCTGGCAGTCTCCGTGATCTTCCGATAGATATTCTTTTTCAATATCTCCAAATCTGAATCAATACAGTCCAGAAGACTGATCCCCAGCGTGATCGTCCTCACGTCCAGATTTTCCTGATCGATCATTTTATTGGTTTCAAGTACTTCCTGAATATTAATCATAGTATCTCCTTTATACATTTCCGTCCGTCCAGGCAGAAATCCCTGCCCTACACGCGATGCATCATATTAAAAATATCCTCATGCTGACAGCGGATGATGACCCCGATCTCTTCTCCCAGTCCGGAGAGCCCTTCTGACATCTTCGTCACATCCTCCACTTTTCCCGCATCCACGATCATCATCATGTTAAAATACCCATCCACGATCGTCTGGGAAATATCCAAGATATTCACCTGCATGTCTGCCAGATAGGTACAGACTCTCGCGATGATTCCAACCGTATCATGTCCCACAACTGTAATAATAAATTTTTTCATCTCTATTTTCCTTTCTCACCATCAGCTTTCTACCACTCACATATTCCTGAACTGCAGTCCCTCTTTGCCACCTGGATATCGAAATCTCCCGGGCTGTATGCTACCGATCCCAGCTGGATCTCCAGCTTCACTGTCTCATACGCAAGCTCTGCATAATTATTCTCTTTGCTCAGATGTCCCAGATATATTTTTTTCATCCCATCATGCAGGCCCTTACAGAGCAGCTGCCCGGCGCTTTCATTGGACAGATGCCCGCATTCCCCGAGGATCCTCTGTTTCAGCGGATAGGGATAGGGACCAACCTGCAGCATCTGAATGTCGTGATTGGATTCCAGCAAAAGCACATCCAGCTTTTTCAGGTGCTCTACTATGTAATCGGTATATACCCCCATATCGGTAGCAACCGCTGCACTCTTTCCACCGCAGGAAAACCGGAATGCCACTGGTTCTGCCGCATCATGGGAGATCCGGAACGGTTCTATCTCTACATCACCGATCGTAAAACGCTGATCCGCACGGATTACATGGTACAGCCCGGCATCAAACGCCCCCAAGCTTTTCATGGTCTTCATCTGCCTGATGGTGCCGCTGGTAGCATAGATAGGAATTCCATATCTCCGTGCTAGTATCCCGACTCCTTTGATATGATCGGAATGTTCATGCGTGATCAGAAGTCCCTGAATGTCTTTTCCCTGCACCTGAAGTTCCCGAAGCCCTTCCTCTACTTTCTTCGCACTGATTCCTGCATCCACCAGAAGGTGGGTCCTGTCACTTCCTGTATAAATACAGTTTCCGCTGCTGCCGCTGGCTATACTGCATAATCTCATCTATCTTTTCATCCTTTTGCCTATCTGGCGGCAGGTCTCCTCCGCCGCCCCATTGTTGTCGATCACATGATCGCACCGGCACAGGAACTCTTCGTGAGTCTTCTGACTACTTAGAATCTGATCGATCCGTTCCTCTGTGTAACCTCTCGATTCCTTCAGTCTTCTGCGCCTCTCGTCTTCATTCGTATAAATATACCATGTTTCATCACAGAATGCATCATAATTTTCTTCCAGGAACAGTGCCGCTTCCACGACCACACAGTCCGTCCCTTCGGTTTGTGCCCGCGCAATCCTGTGAAGAATCTCCTGCTTTACTGCCGGATGCACAATGGCGTTAAGCGCCCTGCGTTTTTCCCCATCGGAAAAAACAATATTTCCCAGAACCTTCCGGTCGATCCTGCCGTCTTCTGCCTGCACCTCGCTGCCGAATACAGCCAGGATCTCTTCATATGCCTTTTCTCCCGGCTCCATGACCTCATGCCCTACCTGATCCGCCTGGATCACTTCAGCATGATATGCCTCTTCCAGATACTGCAGGACGGTACTTTTTCCGGCTCCGACTCCGCCGGTCACTCCGATCACTCTCATCTATTTTGCCTCATACCAGTTCCGTCCTCTGTGCATGTCGATCTCCAGAGGCACATCCAGCTTCGCTGCCTGCTGCATCTCTTCCTGAAGGATCTGCTCCACCTGTCCTGCTTCTTCTTCATACGCTTCGATCAGCAGTTCATCGTGCACCTGCAGGATCAACCGGGACTTTAGCCCCTCCTCTCTCAGACGATCATGCACACGGATCATGGCGATCTTGATGATATCCGCAGCCGTTCCCTGAATCGGAGAATTCATCGCTACCCGCTCTCCAAAAGAACGCTGCATATAATTCGAAGACTTCAGCTCTGGTATGGGCCTACGCCTTCCGTACATGGTCGTCACATATCCCCGTTCTTTCGCACCGGATACCAGATTATCCAGAAATCCCTTGATTCCCGGATAGGTCTCAAAATACCGGTCGATATATTCCTTTGCTTCCTTTGTGGAAATACTCAGATCCTGGGATAGTCCAAAGGAACTGATCCCATACACGATCCCAAAGTTCACCGCTTTGGCATTGCGTCTCTGAAGCGATGTCACTTCTTCAAAAGGCACATGAAACACCTGAGATGCCGTAATGCGGTGGATATCCTCCGCCTGCTGATATGCCTCGATCAGTGTCTCATCCTGCGACATATGGGCCAGCACTCTCAATTCGATCTGCGAATAATCCGCATCCACAAAGACACAGCCCTCTTTCGGAATAAAAACCTTCCGGATCAGCCTTCCCAGCTCCATGCGCACCGGAATATTCTGCAGATTCGGCTCTGTACTACTGATTCTTCCGGTCGCCGTGATCGTCTGGTTAAAATTGCTGTGAATCCGTCCATCCTCTGCGATACAGCCTGCCAGCCCGTCTGCATAAGTGGATTTTAACTTGGTAAGCTGTCGGTATTCCAGGATATCCTTTACGATCGCATGCTCCGGCGCCAGCTTATCCAACACCTCTGCAGAGGTAGAGTAACCGGTCTTCGTCTTCTTTCCTCCCGGAAGTCCCAGCTTCTCGAACAGGATCACACCGAGCTGCTTCGGAGAATTGATATTGAACTTCTCTCCTGCTGCCGTGTGAATCTGCTCCTCCAGCTCCCCGATCCTGCCGACTAACGCTTCTCCGTATGCTTTCAGTTCCTCTGCATTGACCCGTATCCCGTCCTTCTCCATGTTATAAAGGGTAAATACAAGCGGCATCTCTACTTCATCAAAGAGCTTTCGCATACCGGTTTCCTGTAATCTTTCTTCCAGCATCGCCGCCCTTTTCCAGGTCGTCAGCGCCGCGTATGATTTTCCCATATCCTCATGCGTATACTGATTCGAGAGTGGATTATTCAGATATGCGGCAATCTCAATATCAAACAGATGATTCTGATATTCTGGTTCGACTTCAATATCTTTCAAAAGCTTTTTCACATCCGACGTAGCGCAAAACGGCACCGCCCGAATGACCTGCTGCAGCTGGTCCATCAGATACGCCGCAGTCAGGAATCCTTCCTCTGCCAGTTCATATGCTTCTGTCTGCGACAGAGCCAGAGAGATGAAAATCTCTTCTTCTGCTGTCGTCATGCCATAACCATCCGCGGACAGGGTCAGTGTCAATCCGCCTTCTTTTTTCCGTCTTAGAAG
>CAMWMT010000362.1 GCA_947175375.1 uncultured Clostridiaceae bacterium
CCTGAAGACACTGGGACTCAGAAAGGGCGGTATTGAGGTTGTATCCTGCCCAACTTGCGGACGGACGAAGATCGATCTGATCGGTCTGGCGAATCAGGTGGAGACGATGGTTGCGGAATTTCCGCTGGATATCAAAGTGGCCGTGATGGGATGCGTCGTCAACGGGCCGGGAGAAGCGAAGGAAGCGGATATCGGCATCGCCGGAGGGATTGGCGAAGGACTTCTGATCAAACATGGGGAGATCGTGAAGAAGCTGCCAGAGCGTGAGCTTCTGAGTGCGCTTAGACAGGAACTGGAGAACTGGAAAGATGAATAGTGAAAAACCTTTTTTTGAAGTGTTTCGTACGCTGCAGATAGACGGAAGCATACGCGGCCTACTGGAACAGGTCATGGTCACAAGAGTATCCATGACTCCTAAACAAGATGTATTCAGAATCTATATTACGAGTAAAAAGCTGATTGCCAAAGATCAGCTTTTTCAGTTGGCAAAACAGATCAAACGGCAAATCTTCGGGTATCGAAAGGTGCAGGTGCATATCTTTGAGAAGTTTCTGCTGTCTGAGCAGTATACTCCACAGAAGCTATGGGATGTATATGAAGGCAGCGTCCTGACGGAGCTTGCGGCATATAGTCCCTACAAACGAAGTATCATGAAGAATGCCAGAGTGGAGTTTCCGGATGAGCATACCATGACAGTCGGGATCTCTGATAAGATCTACGATAAAGAAGCGGTAGATGACCTGCTCCGGATCCTGGACCGGGTTCTGAATGAACGCTGCGGTTTTCATGTGAAAGTGGATGTAGAATATCTGGAAGCCGGTGACAGTAAGAGCATGGAAAAGAGCGAGGCAGAGCTGAGGCAGCGGATCAGTTTCCTGAGTGAGAACCTGAGGAAAGAAAAGGAAGAAAAAGCAGAGGCGGAACAGGAAGCAGATCGAAAGTCCCAGGATAAAGGAGCGGCGCAGAGCACAGGAGGGAATGGCACGGGCAACCGCCGGACGGGCAGCAGGAATGCCAGAGGGAGATCCTTCAGAGAACGTAAGTTTGCGGATAACAGAGGTTCCGGATATCGCAGGAGCGACAATCCGGATGTGCTCTATGGCAGAGACTTTGAGGATGAGCCGATCACGCTGGATCAGGTCATAGAAGAGATGGGTGAGGTGACCATCCGGGGAAAGATTATGAACATGGAAGAGCGGGAGATCCGGGGAGAGCGGACGATCCTTACCCTGACCGTGTCGGATTTTACGGACACGATCCATGTGAAAATGTTTGCGAAAAGTGAAGTGCTTCCGGAGATTCAGGAGCGGGTTCAAAAAGGAAGCTTTGTAAAGCTAAAAGGAATGACGACGCTGGACCGTTTTGACCATGAGCTGACCATCAGTTCTGTCGTGGGCATCAAGAAGACAGCGGATTTCACCACGTCCCGTATGGATTATTCTTATAAAAAGCGTGTGGAACTGCACTGTCACACAAAGATGAGCGATATGGACGGTGTGACAGATGCGTCTGTGCTTTTAAAGAGGGCAAAGGCATGGGGGATGCCTGCGCTTGCGATCACGGACCATGGCTGTGTCCAGGCATTTACAGAGGCAAGCCATACCATTTCCAAGGACGAAGATTTTAAAGTGATCTATGGAGTGGAGGGTTATCTGGTAGATGACCTGAAAGAAGTGGTGGAGCATTCCAGAGGACAGGGGCTTGACAGCTCTTACGTGGTATTCGACCTGGAGACCACCGGGCTCAGCGCGGTAAATAACCGGATCATCGAGATTGGCGCGGTGAAGGTGGAACAGGGGAAGATCACGGAACGGTTCAGTACCTTTGTAAATCCGCAGGAGCCGATTCCCTTTGAGATCGAACAACTGACTAGCATCAGTGACGAGATGGTCCTGGATGCCCCGGTCATTGAGGATATCCTTCCGGAATTTTTGAAATTCTGTGAAGGCTGTGTGCTGATCGCGCACAATGCGTCCTTTGACGCGGGATTTATTGAGGAAAACTGCCGTCGGATGGGTATTCCAACAGATTTTACTGTGGGAGATACGGTGGCGATGGCACGTCTCCTGCTGCCAAATCTGAACAAGTTTAAGCTGGATACGGTGGCGAAGGCACTGAACATCCCGCTGGGACACCATCACCGGGCAGTAGATGACGCCGCATGTACGGCGGATATCTTTGTGAGATTTTTGGAAATGTTTCGGGCGAGAGACATTGACACGCTGGATAAGGTCAATGAGATGGGACGGGCGAATACGGCAGCGATCAAAAAGCTTCCAACTTACCACATCATTATTCTCGCCAAAAATGACATCGGGCGGGTGAATCTGTATCGGCTGGTATCCATGTCTCATCTGGATTATTTTGCAAGGAGGCCGAGAATCCCCAAAAGCGAGCTGCAGAAATACAGGGAAGGACTGATCATCGGTTCTGCCTGCGAAGCGGGAGAGTTGTATCAGGCGATCCTGCGGGGAGCGCCCAGACAGGATATTGCCCGGATCGTGGAATTTTATGACTATCTGGAAATCCAGCCCCTGGGCAACAATGCTTTTATGCTGCGGGATGAGAAAAGTCCGGTAAAGTCCGAAGAAGATCTGCGGGAAAATGTCCGCAGGATCATCCGGCTGGGGGAAGAATTCCAGAAACCGGTCGTCGCAACCTGTGATGTGCATTTTATCGATCCGGAGGATGAGGTATACCGCAGGATCATCATGGCAGGCAAAGGCTTCTCGGATGCGGACCAGCAGGCGCCTCTGTTCCTTCGGACGACAGAGGAGATGCTGAAGGAATTCGAGTTTCTGGGAACAGAGAAAGCGGAAGAGGTAGTTATCACTAACACTAATCGAATCGCGGACATGTGTGAGCATCTGTCGCCGGTCCGTCCGGATAAATGTCCTCCGGTCATTCCGGATTCCGACCAGACGCTGCGTAACATCTGTTATGAGAAAGCCCATGAGATCTATGGAAAAGAACTGCCAGAGATCGTGACGGAGCGGCTGGAGAGAGAACTGAAGTCTATCATCGGAAACGGCTTTGCGGTCATGTATATCATCGCCCAAAAGCTGGTATGGAAATCGGTGGATGACGGATATCTGGTTGGTTCCCGCGGTTCGGTCGGTTCCTCCTTTGCGGCTACCATGGCAGGAATCACGGAAGTGAATCCTCTGAGTCCTCATTATATCTGTCCAAATTGCTTTTACAGTGATTTTGATTCGGAGGAAGTGAGAAAATATGCCGGCATGGCAGGCTGCGACATGCCGGATCAGGACTGTCCAAAGTGCGGAAGCAAGCTTAGGAAAGAAGGTTTTGATATTCCGTTCGAGACGTTCCTGGGTTTTAAAGGGAACAAGGAGCCGGATATCGATCTGAATTTCTCCGGAGATTATCAGTCAAAAGCACATAAATATACAGAAGTGATCTTTGGTTCCGGACAGACCTATCGTGCAGGAACCATCGGAACGCTGGCGGACAAGACGGCATTTGGCTATGTGAAAAAATACTATGAAGAGCGAGGGACCAGTAAACGGAACTGCGAGATCGACCGGATCGTTGCGGGATGCACCGGCATCCGGAGGACAACGGGGCAGCATCCGGGCGGCATCATCGTCCTTCCGATGGGAGCGCCGCTCGATGCATTCACTCCGGTTCAGCATACGGCAAATGACATTACGACGGATATCGTGAAGACGCATGTTGAGTA
>CAMWMT010000363.1 GCA_947175375.1 uncultured Clostridiaceae bacterium
TCTCGTCCCATTTTGTCTTTAGGGCTGATTTGATCGTGGAATACAAGGTCTTCCACTTTTCCAACGTGAACCACGGTGCTACATTCTCATTCCACCAACGGGAAATCCCTGTCTTCCACTGCTGGACTGTCTCGTCCCAGATGTTTTTCAGTGCATCCTTTATCTTTGTATAAAGATTTTTCCACTTTTCCAACGTAAACCAGGGAGCTACATTTTCATTCCACCAGCTGGAGATATCTTTTTCCCATTGTCCTGCTGTTTCATTCCATTTCTGGACAAATGCAGTCTTAATCGGAGACAACAGTTTCTTCCATTTTTCCAATGTGAACCAGGGAGCAACTTTTTCATTCCACCAGTTTGCAATGGAAATCCCCCATTCAGCAATAAAACCGTCAAGAGAACCAAGTGCAAGGGTAAAAGCGCCTTCAAAGATTCTAACAATCCCTTCACCAATGGACTTTATTCCAGAAAGCAATTCATCAGAGTCCAAATTCAAAAATCCGTGTAAAACCTGTAAGAATCCGGATACCACATCAATAGCCCCGCTCAGGATATCGCAGAATCCGAGAATCATATTCCCGATTGTTTGGATAGCAGTTGACGCTGCAAATCCAATCAGTTTTGCAGCAAAAATGCCAATAAGCTCAACGAGATCCTTCAAAGGACTGTTATCATAAATTCCATACAGGACACTGAATAATTTTTTGAGACTCCCAGTAATTTTGGATACTCCTTTAAACACGTTCGAAAAAGCCTGTGAAAAAGATGCTACTATCTGAGAAAAAGCTGTTTTCACAGCATCCCGGAATCCCTCGCTGGTCCTCCACAAATCGACGATTGCCAAGACGACTGTAGCTATGGCGGCGGCTATTACGCCAAGCGGCACAGCAACTGCTCCGCCTGTCATAGAAGTAATAAATGTTTGAATTCCTTCTAATGACTTTATAATCAATCCGCCACTTCCAAATATTCCACGCTCAGCAAACAATCGAGTTATAGCCGCTCCTATAGAGGCAAATACCCCTTCCGCCCCAAACAACACACTGAGTCCCGATGCAATCCCCGACAAAGCTGTCCCAATACCTGCAATCCCGGCTATCGCAGAACCTATGCCGGACAATACAACCATACTGGCTGACAGCACACCAAATGCATAGCCCCATTTCCGGGCGGTCTCCGGATCATGATCGTCCAACCAGTCTGTAATCTTAGTAATCGCGCCTCCTTCTCCGAAGAGATTATTGATTACATCCACAGCAATCCCGGAGATATCCTCAAAGAAATCAATCAGCCCTTCTCCGAACTGCTCTGCATACGGCTCAATGGCATGCCAGAAATCCTTCAGATTTTTCGTGATTCCTTCCCAGTCAATCCGCAGAAGCTGGTTATTGACGATATCCACAAGCCTTGTCAGCCCGGCTCCTTCCGTCCCAAACGCCCACATTCCAATAGGAACTAGAAACTCATCATAGAAGTTTTTCAAATTCTGGAATGTAAAATCCATGAGCTTTTTCAGACCCTCATTCCAGAGGCGGCTGACCGCATCCCGGAACGGCTCAATCGCCTTCCACATACGGCTGAAAAATCCACTGATCGCGTCTGCATATTCCTGCGCCTTGTTTTGAGCATTTTCAAAGGCCTCATCCCATACAGATGTATATTCTCCAAGCGCATCCGCAATGGCTCCAGACAAATCGATAGCATCTCCGCCGCCTGAGCCATTTGCGCCGCTTCCGGATCCGCTCTCCTCCTGCGGTGCGTTGATATTAAGCTCATCAATGCCGAGAGTCGCAGTCTTCAGCTTTTCTGCAGCCTTCGCAGCGTCTCCAAGAGAATCTGCAGCAGCGTCAGCATCATCCCCAAGGTCACCCAGGGAATCATCCGAATAACCTCCGCTACCGACTCCACCCATTACGTCCTTCAGCCAGTTATCGCCCCATATCTTGAATCCAAGTATGTTGAACAATCTTTGCAAGGCGATAATCATGCCATTGATGACTGGAAGTACCTTCTGCGCAATCGGGAGAAGCAAATTACCGATTGTTCTGGCCAGATTGGAAATCTGCTGTTTCATAATACGGTACTGATTTGAAACTGTGATTAAGGTATTTCCCATGTCCCCATATGCAATCTTTGAACGCTCCAGCATCTGCAGTAATCTTAACTGCATCTTTTCCGCCTGGGACATCGCTGAAACAGATTTCGTCACACCTAGTTCGTAGGCTTTTTGCTGCAATGTAGCATTTGTGATATCTATACCATATTGGTACATAGCCCGGGACTGACCAAGTAAGCCGCTTGTGAAATTGGTCATAACCGCATCCAGATCTTTATTGGCCAAGGATGACCAGTCACCTGCCAAACGAGTAAGCGCATCTGCAGCATCTATACTAACCTCTCCGCACAGGCCGACGGAATTTGTCAGAGCGCCAATCTTTGCCTGGAAATTCATGATCTTTTCCGGATCCATTCCCATGCCGATATTGTCTGTCATATACAGTTCGCCGCTGTCGCCAACCTTATAGCCAGTCATCTTTCTGGTCAGCTCATTCATCCGGTCAGTAAAGGATTTGGCATATTCTTCTGCGCTTTCACTTCCATTCTCAGCAGATATGTCTGTGAGCGCCTTACCGACCTTATTCATGGTCACGCCGAAATAATTGTATGTCTCGACATAATCCATGGCCGCTCCTGCAGCAGATCCAAGTCTCTTCAGAATCCGTACCAATGCATAACACTTTGCATATAGCTTCCCGGCTATTTCAGAAAAGCTTTTCATAGACCTTCCGGACTTTGTAATACTTCCAGACAATTTTGAAAATGCTTCTGATAACTTGTTTATCTTCTCTGTACTGTCATTTCCAGAATCGCCTCCGTTCCGTGCTCCATTAAGGGCATTGGTAAGCTCCGCCAGTGCTCTTGTCATCTGGATCACATTCCTGGACACGTTCGGAGCCTGTGCAAGCGTGGTCAGAAGTTCTTTAAGGCCAGTCGCCAGACGTGGCATATTATCAATCGCATTCTGAACGTTTTTCCCACCCAGCTTGCTGAGATTTTTTGTCATGGCCGCGATATTCTCTGCGCTCTTGGATGCAGCCCCAAAATTAGCCAAGGACTTTCCCAAAAGAACCAAGGCGGAAGATGTGGTATTGAGTCCGGCAGTATCCAACGATGAAAGCTTCTGGATATTATTCGCAAGACGTGTGAAATCGGATGTTTTGACGGAATTCACAGTCTGCATAGATTTTCCAAGCTTTTCAATACCATTGGCAAATCCGACCAGACCGCTGCTGTTGATGCCGGAAAGAGACGAAGCTACTTTATCCAGCTTATTGACCAATTTATTCAGTTCTGCATTTGCTTTTGCGGCGGAGGCTTCCACCTGGACTTCAAGACGATCAAGATCTGCCATGAACGTCACACTCTCCGTTAGAGTAAATTGCGCTGACGTTCGAGGACGTTCGGGCAGAAAAAAAGACACTCACAATGCCTGTGAATGCCTAAAACATAATTTTATCTTTTAAAAAACCGACCAGTCACGGAAAAACTGGTCGGTCAGCGATGCATGGATGCTGTAAAACAACAAACAACATCCGAAGACATTATAGCATTTCAGCGTTACGAATTCAATACCTGAACTAAATGGGAATTGTGCTATACATAAATCACACGGAAACGAGAATCTTGTTTCATTTCG
>CAMWMT010000364.1 GCA_947175375.1 uncultured Clostridiaceae bacterium
CCGCCATTACTGCCCGAAGAAGAACCGCCACCGCTTCCGTCATTACTGTCAGAGGAAGAACCGCCTCCGCCGCCTCCACCGTTACCACCGGAGGAAGTGCCGTTTCCACTTCCATTGTTACCTGAAGATGCTCCTCCTCCACTACCGTTAGAAGAACTGCCATCATTATCAGATTCGCCGGAAACAGAACCGTCTGCAGAACTGTCGCTCTGGCATGTTGCTGCCCTGTGCATACAGATCCTGAAGTCCGGATGCTTCCCCGGTATTCTCCGCCGTACTACCGTCACTGCCGGAAGCAGCCGCCGTATCCTGATCATCCGTGGACAGCTTCTCCTTCAGCCAGCCCGTCATTCCTCCGTTCTCCTGGGAGACCGTCTCAGTCACTACCTCCCCATCCGCACCTACATAGTCAATGTCCAGCGTCTGTTTCCCGTTACCGGCTGTCCCCGAAGAACATCCGGATGCCACAAGCGCCATGCACATCAGCACGGCCAAGAGTCTCATTTTCTTTCTAAATCCCATAATACTCATCCTTCCTTCCCGTAACTTATACATACAGTTACACTGACAGGCAAAGAAATCATCCGGCATGAAAAAATTTTATGCAGTAAACAATAAATACAGCAAAAGCGACTGCCAGGTTCATATAATGCACGCACATATATCTCCTGTCTAATGCGCGTTTTCTGAATAATGCCAAAAAACCGATTCCCTCTGTCATATACAGCAATGCCAGCAAAAACCGTAATATACTTACCCAATAATAAGAGTTGTCCGGCACACCATTTCTGGCAAATATGACGTTAATTGTCACAATAATAAAGCTGCTGAACAGGTAAGCAACAACCGAAGCCGGCAACGGTGCTTTTTCTACTCTTTCAGGCTTTATTGTGTAGATATAAAAAACTATAAAATATGCTGTATGACTTTCCACAGCCAAAAACAACATCATATAAAAAAGAAGCAACCTCTATTCCTCCTGGCAAGCCTAAATTCAATATCCATCTTCCAAATTCTGGTATGCTATTCTAAATTTTTCTAATTTCTTTTTAATTTGTTCTCCTTTTCTTCTAATCAAATATGTCATCCATATCCGAAGGCGGCATGACATATTTCCGTTCCTCTCCCGCCAGACCGAACTTCACTTTGATCCGCAGAAGTTTCCTCACCCATGCTTCTCCCGTGATCCACAGCACCATCGCCGTACAGATCCCATGGCTCAAATCAAAGAAGAAACTGGAGATACATGCCGCTGTCATGGCCGGAACGGACAGAGTACCTATGTACGTAAGGACATAATAAAGATTCATCACCCATCCGTACCCGAATCCGCTCAGGAAACCATAGATACACAGCAGAACCGGCTTTCTTCGCCTGCCCTTTTCGTCCGTCTCCTGTATGCCGACCGGACCGAACATACCTGCCTGATACAAAAGCCCCGCCAAGAATCCAACGACACCCCAGCTGAACATCTGCCACGGAGTCCACGGTCCCTGCCCGAACAGGAAATTACTCACGAATCCCGCCAGCGCCCCGGTCAGATATCCGGCTTCCGGCCCGAAAGCTACCGCCGTAATGATGATGATCGCGCTGACCGGCTTGAAGTTCGGCAGCGGAATCAGCGCAAACGCCGCCCTTCCCACCACGCACATAGCAGCCATCAGGGCAATGGGAACCATATCCCTTGCCTGCGCCCGCTTCCGGTCAAAGACCAGATAAAAAGGAAGCGCCGATATTACCAGAAACACCGCTCCCATCAATACATCCGAATTCTGGATCAGCGTATCCTGGAAAGTCCATTCCGCCCGGACATGCAGAGCTTCCCGGTGTCCCATGAACCATCCATAGGCCACTAACAGTACCGGCAGTACAATGCTGATCACCAGCGCTGCCGTCCGGGTGCGGGGGCTTAAGAACAGCTTCTTTCGTTTTCCATCCTCTATGTACTTCCCAGGCATCCGTCGATCACCTCCTCACATGTGATGACTCCCGGCATCACTTCCCCCGCGATCAGTCCTGCCGCTGTGGTGTAGAACCGGTTGCCGGAGAAGAACGCATGGGGCTCATCCTCGGAGATCACCTGTCCATCGAACAGGAGCGCGCACCGGTGCGTATAGGAGGCGGCAAATTCCATATCATGAGTCACGATCAGGAGCGCCACGCCCTGTTCGCGTCATCTCCTCAAAAATCCAGCCAGCTCCTGCTTTAAATAAGCGTCCAGTCCCTTCGTCGGTTCATCAAGCAGCAGGATATCCGCATTCCGAAGAAGCAGCTTCCCGATTGCCGCCCGCTGCAATTCTCCTCCGCTTAAGTCATAGGGATGGGACGAGAGTTTTCCGTCCAGTTCCAGCTGCTCTGCCATCCGCCGAACCTGTTCCCCGTCCCCTTCGGCACTGAGCAGCAGATCCTCCCACAGGCTGTCACAACTGAACAGAGCCTGGGGACTCTGAGGCAGCATGGCGATCCGCTTTCCTTTTCCGGTCTTCGTCTTCCCCCGCAGGGGCTTGGCAATACCGGACAGAATCTTAAGAAGCGTGCTCTTTCCTGCGCCGTTTCCACCGAGCAGGGCAAGCATCTCCCCTTCATGCAACGCGATATCCAGCCCCCGCAGCACATCCGGACTGTCTTTCGCATACCGGAACCAGAGTTCCCGGCCTTCCAGCACTGGTTCACCACGGGACGTTCCCGGTTCCATATTCTCCCGGATATCCGGCTTCTTTACTTCTAACTCTCCCATCGCCCGTCTGGCGTCCCGGATACTGAGAGGCAGTTTCTTTTCTTCCGGATAGATACTCTTCTTCCGCAGTTCGCCAAAGATCCGCACCGCGGCAGGCAGACCAAAATAAATACGCGAAGCCTGCGGTTCCCGATGCAGTGTCTCCGCTACTTTAGCCGGAGTATCCTTCGCAAGCACCCTGCCGTTCCTTAATAAAAGAATCGAATCCGCATTCTGAAAGACCTCTTCCAGCCGATGCTCGCACAGGAGCACCGCTACACCCAGTTCCCGGTTGATCCGAAGCACCATCTGAAGCAGATTCCTTGCCGCCAGCGGGTCCAGCATACTGGTCGGCTCATCCAGGATCAGAAGCTCCGGATTCATCGCCATGACAGAAGCCAGGTTCAGGATCTGCTTTTGCCCGCCGGAAAGCTCACTGGTCTTTTTACGGAACCACCCCTCCATTCCGAAGAAGCTTGCCATCTCTCCGACCCTTCTTCGGATTGCAGGCGCAGGCAGCGCCATGTTCTCCAGTCCGAATGCCAGTTCATGCCAGACGAAGTCCGTCACGATCTGGCTGTCCGGATTCTGCTGGACGAACCCGATCTTCATGGCGCTCGTCTCACGGTCCAGCTCATCCAGAACCGTCCCTAGATAAAATATACTGCCTTCCCTTGCTCCGGCAGGTATCAGTTCCGGCTTCACCTGCCGGAGCAGCGTCGTCTTGCCGCACCCGGATTCCCCGCATACGACCATATATTCCCCTTCTTCCATGGAAAATGAGACCTGATCCAGCGCGCGCCTGTCCGCGCCCGGATAAGCGAAGCTTAAGGAATCAAACCGTAAGAACGCCATCTCAGCGCCTCCTTTCCTTCCAGAATCGCCGGCAGACACGAAAAAACTGCATACAGTCCATACAGGATCAGATCACCCATCCCGGTCATGAGCGCATCCATCCGAGGATAAAATTCCATCGT
>CAMWMT010000365.1 GCA_947175375.1 uncultured Clostridiaceae bacterium
CGCGTCATGGGGCAGGGTGTTTAGGTTATCATCAAAACGTATTGAAGAGACCGAGGAGCAGATCCTTCTCATGGGAGAGATCCTGAACCTGAATGACGAAGCGAAAGCCCTGACGGATTCTATGGAAGCAGAACTTCAGGAGATTCAGGATGCCGTGTCCAACGTGGCCGAGCCCAAATCCCTGTTTCTCGATCTGGGAGATTATTACAGCGCAGGCCCTGGTTCCCTGATTGACGATGTGCTGAATCGAATCAATGTAATCAATATCGCTGCGGATGGAGGAAGCGCATGGCCGCAGATGTCTCTGGAAGTGATCGTGGAAAAGAATCCGGACATTTATTTCTCTATGCGTCCTACACCGGAAGAATTGAAGACGATGACCGGCATCAGCAGTCTGGACTGTATCCAGAACGGAGCAATCATCTATATCGAAGAAAATTCTCCGGATTCTGAGCTGATCGCAAGGCCGGGTCCCCGCATTGTGGAGGGCGTACGGCTTCTGGCGGAAGAGGTCTATCCGGATGTGTTCCAGTGAGGAAACGGGTCATGAAAGGGAAAAACAGGACATTAGGAATCCTTTTGTCAATTCTTATATGCATTATTATCATGTATCTGTGTACGATGAGCGGAATCAGTGCCATCTCCCTGCAGGATGCCAGCAGGATCATCGCCCATGAGTTTCTGCATCTGAATGTCAGTATGGAAGGTATATCCAATGGGAGTATCCTGATCATCCGTGATGTTCGTCTGCCCAGAGTAATTCTCGGTTTTGTGGCCGGGGCATCTCTGGCGGTATGCGGAGCAGGTTTTCAGGGCATTTTCAAAAACCCCATGGCAGATCCCTTTGTATTGGGAGTGTCTTCCGGGGCGGCTCTGGGTGCTGCGATCGGGATCGTCTTTCATCTGAACACTAGCCTGCCGGGCATGAGCGGAACAATGATCCTGGCGTTTGCCGGAGCCTTCCTGACCATAGGACTGGTATACAATATCTCGAAAGTCGGAAAAAAACTGCCAGTGGCAACATTACTTTTGTCAGGAATTGCCGTAAGCCAGACTCTTTCTGCCGCTATGTCGGTGCTTATGATCCTGAATAAACAGAGCATGGATCAAATCATGTTCTGGACGATGGGGAGTCTGAACGGGAAGGGCTGGAATCAGACCCTGATGGTGTTGCCCTATGTTCTTGTGGGGATGATCCTTCTGTTCAGCTCCGCGAGAGAGCTGGATATCATACTGACAGGAGAAGATACGGCGGTCCAGCTGGGTGTGAATGTGGAATTTCTGAAAAAGAAAGTGCTGTTTGCATGTACACTGATCACGGCAGCCGTGATATCGGTTACGGGTATCATCGGTTTTGTGGGGCTTGTAGTTCCCCATATGGTCCGTATGATCGCAGGACCGAAGCATCATGTGCTGATGCCTCTGTCGCTGCTTTTCGGTGGAACCTTTTTGATCATTTGTGATACAGCGGCGCGGAGCATGGTGGCATGGGAGATCCCGGTGGGGATCATTACATCACTCTGCGGAGGCCCGTTCTTCATCTATCTGCTGCGTCAGATGAAAAAGAACGGCTGAGATTCGCATTTTTGGGGCATGGAATTGACAGAACAGATAAGAAGTCTGACAGGAGAACAGGATATATGGACGGAAACAGGGAAATACTCGCATTCCATCATGTGGCAGCCGGATACGGGGAACGGGAGATCTTAAAGGATGTTACCATGTCTGTGAAGGAAGGGGAGTTTGTAGGACTGATCGGAGCCAACGGCACGGGAAAATCCACGCTGATCAAATGCATCTCAGGCCTGCTGCCTCTGAAAAGGGGAAATATCACGGTCTGCGGCAGGGAGAATACAGAGCTGAAGACGAAAGAGCGGGCGCAGCTTGTAGCAGTGGTGCCCCAGTCTTACCATGTGGAATACGATTTTACGGTGGAAGATATCGTGATGATGGGGCGCCATCCGTATATGAGCTTTCGGAAGAGGGAAGGAAAAGAGGATTACGACATTGTGGAAGAAGCCATGCGGGCGACGAACACAGAGATTTTTCGGAACCGATTTTACAACGAATTGAGTGGAGGTGAGCGCCAGCGCGTGGTTCTGGCAAGGGCCATTGCCCAGAAGACGAAGGTTATCCTGTTGGATGAACCTACATCGGCGCTGGATATTCATCATCAGATCGAGGTCATGGAGCTGATCACCCGGCTGAACCGGGAAGAGAAGATCACCGTACTGGCGGTACTCCATGACATCAATATGGCGTCTCGTTTCTGTGGAAGGATGGTTATGCTGCGGGACGGTGTTGTGCTGGCGGACGGGACGCCCAAAGAGGTAGTTAACCGACAGAACATGGAAACGCTGTATCAGATGAAACTGATGATCCGGCAGAATCCACTGTTTCACAAGCCGGAGATCGTGCCGATTCGGGTGATGGAGGAAGAGCGGGCGAAAGCGCCGCTGCAAATCCATGTGATCTGCGGCGGCAGCGGAGCGGTCAAGCTTCTGGAGGAACTGGATGCAAAAGGATACAGAGTCACGGCAGGAGTCCTGAATCGGGGCAGTTCGGACTGGGAGATGTGCCAGGAACTGCATATCCGGTGCGTGGAAGAAGAGCCTTTCACTCCAATAACGGAAAAGAAACAGGAAGAGAACCAGAAGCTTATGGAAGATGCAGACGTGATCGTGGTTGCGGATGTTCCCTTTGGCGAGGCGAACCTGATGAATCTGCAGGGCCTGGAAAAGATGAAAGGGAAACTGTATTTCCATAAAAATGCGCTGAGCAGCGACTATACTGGCGAAGGGCTGGTGAAGCAGCTGGAACATATTCAGATGACAAAGAAGATCCGGTATGTCGGAGACCATGACGAATTCCTGCGGTGTGTTGCTGAAGATGGTGTCCGCCTGAATGAAGCTGGGGGAGAGCTAGACAGCGTTCAGGTGTCAGGAGGTACGAAGCCATGAGATTTGCCATGTCGTACAGCTGCGGCAAGGACAGTACCATTGCCCTGCACAAAATGATCGGGGAGGGGCATGTGCCGGTCTGCCTGGTCATTATGATAAATAAAAAAGAGAATCGGTCGTATTTTCATGGAGCGGATATGGAGATGCTCAGGAAATATGAAGCAGCGCTGGGACTTCCGGTGATTCTCTGCCCGTCTGACGGGGCGGATTATCATACAGCGTTTGAAGAAGGCCTTCGTAGGGCGAAAGCTATGGGAGCGGAAGCAGCGGCATTCGGGGATATCGATATAGAAGGCAACAGGAGATGGGAAGAAGAGCGGTGCGAAAATACTGGCCTGACCCCATTTTTTCCGCTGTGGCAGTGTGGAAGGGAAGACAATGTCCGTCAGATCATCCGCCTGGGGTATCGGTGTGTGATAAAAAGCCTCAATCATACGTTGCTGCCGGAAAGCCTGTTGGGACGGTATATTGATGAAGGCTCTATACAGGTTATGGAAGAAGCGGGGATCGATATCTGTGGAGAGAACGGAGAATACCATACTCTGACAGTAGACGGTCCCATCTTCAAGGCGCCGCTGGATGTGACGATTGGGAGCGTGCTGCGTTTTGGTAATTATTCCGTTGTGGAGGTCGAATAACATGGGGGAGGTCGCGAGGGGAATCCGCAAGGGGGAATCCGGTCCGTGTGTTCAGCACTCGTATGGAATGGATC
>CAMWMT010000366.1 GCA_947175375.1 uncultured Clostridiaceae bacterium
TGTCCATCTCTTTTATCCATGCTGCCATGAAAATGCTTTCTTACTTATGTTTTCTTTTTTATTATAGCACGTTGTTTTTATTGTATCTACTGATTTTTTGACTATGGATTCAACCTTCCATCCTCTTCAGTTCTGGCAGGATGGTCAGCAGCATGGTGGTAAAGCAGGCAGCTCCCCCGATGACATTGGACACCGGTTCTGCCATAAACACACCGTTTGCACCCATTCCAAACAGGTAAGGGAACAGATAGGTCAGTGGGATGACCATGACAGCCTTTCGAAACAGGCTGAAAAAGATCGCCTGCTTCTTTTTATTGAGCGCTTTAAATACGGTCTGACCACTATACTGCAGGGACTGGAAGATATATGCGAAGAAATACAGGTGAAGTGCCGGAACCGCATCTGCCAGCAGTGTCTTATCCGAACTGAATATGGAGATAAACATCTCTGGTTTCCACAGGATCAAAATCCATACAACCAGCGTATAGGGAACACAAGCCAACATCATGATTGCCATGGCCCTGCGCACATTCCCGGGTTTTCTGGCCCCATAATTATAGCTGATGATCGGGGACGCGCCTTCCACTACCGCCATCACCGGCGTATCCAGAATCTGTCTGACGGAAGACACGATCGTCATGATAGAGACATAAATCTCTCCGCCAAAGGTCATTAGCACACTGTTACATGCGATCTGTACCAGAGAATTCGTACACTGCATGATGAATGGCGCGAGTCCAAGGCTGATGATATCTCCGGCAAAAGGAAACATATCTTTTATCCGCGAAACCCTTTCCATACGGATTCGCTGTTCCAGCTTTTTGCCAAAGATATAATGAGACACCAGCATCACAGATAACCCTTGGGAGATCACCGTGGCAACTGCCGCGCCACTTACACCCATATGAAACACAAAGATAAAAAGCGGGTCCAGAATCAGATTCGATACTGCCCCGATGACAACCGAAAGCATGCCGATTCCCGGAAAACCCTGTGCATTGATAAAAGGGTTCATGCCTGTCGTCACCATGGAAAAGAGCGTCCCTGCCAGATAAATACGCAGGTACACAAGGGAATAGCCCATGGCTTTATCCGATGCACCGAATACACGGAGCATCGGTTCTGCAAACACCTCTCCAAAACCCATGATCACACATGCGGTCACGACCAGAAGACGGAAAGATGTATTCATGATCTTCTCCGCCTTGTCCCAGTTCCCACGTCC
Organism: uncultured Clostridiaceae bacterium; assembly: GCA_947175375.1. Classification (GTDB taxonomy): domain Bacteria; phylum Bacillota; class Clostridia; order Lachnospirales; family Lachnospiraceae; genus Hominiventricola. The sequence continues at coordinate 1,226 of CAMWMT010000366.1, forward strand.
CAGCTCCATGGCAAAAAGCGGAGAACCTCCCATCCCATACATATTGGTAAAGCCTGTGATCAGGATGATGACCGGAAAGCATAATCCCACTGCCCCAAGCGCATCCGTCCCCTCTCCCGGAATCCTTCCGATATAAATCCGGTCCACAATACTGTAGAGCAGGCTTAATACCTGCGCAATCAGCATGGGAAAGGCTGTGCGCGCGATATTCTGTGCGATCCGCCCATTTTCAAAATCTACCTGTCTCATATGAAAACCTTCCGACTCCGGGGCGACTGGCTGCATAAGTCCTTTACCACTTCACCTGCAAGGATCAATCCTGCCACGGATGGCACAAATGCCACGCTTCCCGGGACAGCCTTCCGTTCATTACCTGACATGTCTTCCAATGGCATGACTGGTTTTTCTTCGGAATATACAACCTTTAATCTCTTTACCCCGCGTTTTTTCAATTCCCTCCGCATGACTTTCGCCAGAGGGCACATATTTGTCTTATAGATGTCTGCAACCCGGAACTGGCTGCCATCCAGCTTGTTTCCGGCGCCCATGCTGCTGACGATGGGCACGTTTTTCTCCTGCGCCTTCATGACAAGCGCAATCTTGGCAGTGACCGTATCCACCGCATCCACGATATAATCGTATTCCTCAAACGGAAATTCATCTGCATTTTCCGGAAGGAAAAAACACTTATGCTCTCTTATCTCCGCTTCCGGATTGATCTCCAGCATTCGCTCCTTCATCACTTCCGTCTTGTATCTTCCTATTGTTTTCTGGGTGGCAATGATCTGCCGGTTCAGATTTGTCAAACAGACCTTATCATGATCGATCAGATCAAACGCCCCGATACCGCTTCGCACAAGGGCTTCACAGACATATCCCCCTACACCTCCGATCCCAAAAACCGCGACTCTGGAACCGGATAATCTGTCCATCGCTTCTTTTCCAAGCAGCAATTCCGTTCTTGAAAACTGTGTCAGCATCCATGCATCTCCTTCACACGTAAATATCTCGGCAGCCCGGCTAAGACCGGGAAAGGGCTGTCGGAAACTTAAACCCCGGCTGTATGATGAGCAGCGCTGTGTGGATTGGAGCGGACAGTGAATCGGCTTTGTCCGTCTCGGGCGGACGTCCAAGTCCGATCGAGACGGACAAAACCGACTCACTGTCCGATACACTCCATACGAGCGCTCATCATACAGCCGGGGTTGCCTCTTCCGACAACCCTTCCTGCTTTCCTGCACGTTTTATTAAATGTTCAACAAATCGCTGTATACTGCAAGCGCACCATCTGTTTCATGCGCAAGCACCTTCTTAGCCAGTACTTTGCCAAGCTGTACGCCTTCCTGGTCAAAGCTGTTCACATTCCATACAAAGCCCTGGAACATCACTTTGTTCTCGAAATGGGACAACAGCGCTCCCAACGTCTCCGGTGTCAGCTGGTCGCCTACGATAATACTGGACGGGCGTCCGCCTTCGAATTTCTTATTGCGGTTCTCGTCATCTTTGCCACATGCGAACGCAACGATCTGGGCAGCCACATTTGCACAAAGTTTCTGCTGGCTTGTACTATCTTGGATCACAACATCATTCTCCATCTGGTTATTCTTAAAACCGATAAACTGAAACGGAATGATGTCCGTTCCCTGATGAAGCAACTGATAGAAGGAATGCTGTCCGTTGGTTCCCGGCTCGCCGAAGATCACAGGACCTGTTGCGTAATTTACAGGCTCTCCAAAACGGTTTACAGACTTGCCATTGGATTCCATATCCAGCTGCTGCAGGTGAGCCGGGAAACGGCTCAGCGCCTGGGAATAAGGAAGAACGGCTGTATCAAGATATCCAAGTACATTTCTCTCAAAAACGCCGATCAGTGCGTCGAGCATTGCCGGGTTCTGCAGCAGATCCTTGTTCTTCGCGGTCGCGTCTTCTTCCGCTGCGCCTGCAAGGATACGAGCAAATACATCGGGGCCGAACGCCAGAGATAATACAGCTCCACCTACTCCGGAAGAAGAAGAGTAACGTCCGCCAATGTAGTCATCCATGAAGAATGCTGCAAGATAGTCCTCACTCTTTGCCAGCGGAGAGGTCTCACTCGTAACGGCGATCATGTGTTTTGACGGATCTAATCCGGCTTTTGTCAGAGCATCCTTGACAAAGGATTCGTTGGTCAAAGTCTCAAGCGTTGTACCGGACTTGGATACAACGATGAATACAGAATGCGCCACATCTACATTGCGCAGGACAGCAGATGCGTCATCCGGATCGACGTTGCTGATGAATGCCGCCTGCATCTTTAATGTGTTGTTGACTTTCGCCCAGTTTTCAAGCGCCAGATATAATGCGCGGGGGCCAAGGTCACTGCCGCCGATGCCAATCTGTACTACGGTCGTGAATTTCTCGCCTGCCGCATTGGTGATCTCCCCATTGTGTACTTTATTTGC
>CAMWMT010000367.1 GCA_947175375.1 uncultured Clostridiaceae bacterium
CCACATAGATCTCTTCCGGCAGAAACAACTGCACACTGCTGAACAACCCCTCGTCATTCTGGACCACGCCTTTTGCTGCCAGGCGCTCTTCCAGCACCTTCACCTCATATTCTCTGGCTGCTTCATGGATCACCAGTACGGTTCCCAGAAAAAAACAGCAGATCGTCAATGCCAGGATCGTACTCCTGTATGCATTACGTATCACCTTTTCCCGTTCTATTCTCTTCATGGCTCTCCTTTAACTTTCAACTGCTTTTTTCAGAACCGCAGGGTAAAATCCGAGTAATCCAGCGAGAAATTCGGATTGTAATAAGGATCTCCCGCATCCAGCGCCGCTTTCCATTTCTCCCGAAAATGCGCGCATTCCCTCTCATAACGGCGAAGCTTCTCCCCTTCCTCCATGCCTCTTGTTTTGGACTCATAGTGATACAGCTCCGCAAAAGGCGTGAAGATGTTCAGATACCCTTTCTCCCTGATCTTCAGGCAGAAATCCACATCATTGAGTGAGATCGTGAAAGTTTCGTCAAGTCCCTCCACTTCTTCATAGATGCTCCGTTTCACCATCAGACAGGCAGCGGTCACTGCTGTCATATCCTGTGCATAGCAGAGACGTCCCATATAGCCCAGATGCTCTTTCGGCATCTTATAATGCGTATGCCCTGCAGAGCGATGTGCGCCCAAGCCGATGACGACTCCCGCATGCTGGATCGTATCGTCTGCATAATAGAGTTTCGCTCCCACAGCTCCCACATCTGTCCTCTGGGCATACATAAGCAGCTGCTCGATCCAGTCCGGCGTAATAACTTCCGTGTCATTATTTAAGAACAGGAGATAATCTCCTTTTGTAAAGGTCACACCATAATTATTGATTCTGGAATAATTAAATTCCCCTTCATACGTTACCACCTGTACCTGCGGAATCTGCTCCAGTTCCCGGTAATAATCCCGGATACTCTGCTCCTGACTGTTATTCTCCACCACGACAATCTCGATCTTTTTCCAGGTGGACTTTTCGAGAATGGAACCAATACACCGCCGCAGGTCTGTTGCATGGTCCTTGTTGGGGATCACGATGCTCACCAGCGGCTCGCCGCTTATAGGGTATCTTACCTGGAAGATCGTCGGGAAAGCGCGCGTACTCTCCACCTCCACCTCGATCCCGTAATAATCTCTCATATGGTCATGGACCGCTCGCTTCGCCGCATCGATGGCATAGGTCTTGGCATTGATGTCCGCCGCCACCGAAGCCGGATGAGAACGCCAATAATATAGTATCTTTGGTATATGCTGTACATTCTTCGCCTCTTCTGTCAGCCGCAGGATCATGTCGTGGTCCTGACTGCCGTCGTATTCCGGACGGAACAGCCCGCTCCGCTCAAGGAGTCCCTCATCAAACACGGAAAAATGACAGATGTAGTTGTTGGCCCGCAGATTGTCCGGAGAATAATCCGGCTTAAAATGCAGCACGATCAGGTCATCCAGATTCGGTGAAGTAAAAGTCGCCTCATCCGTATACACATAATCCGCGTCCTTTTCACAGATGACCTTCATGCACTCATACAGAAGGCTCGGATGCATCACGTCATCATGATCGAAAAGTCCGATAAAGTCTCCACTCGCCATTGAAAAACATATGTTTGTATTGCCGGAGATCCCAAGATTCTTCTCGATCTTCTGATAGAGGATCCTTTGGTCCACTTTCTGATATTCCCGACAAATCCTGCCCACATCCGTATGCTTTTCATCACTGCCGTCCGCCAGACACAGTTCCCAGTTTTTATAGGTCTGCGCCTTCACAGAATCGATCATCTCCCGCAGAAATTTCTCCGGCGTATTGTAGAGGGGAACCAGGATACTGATCTTCAGATCTCTCGAAAAAACGGTCTCTTCCTCTGCTTTTCTCTGCGCCGCATCCGGAAAACTCTTCGTCCCGAAATCCACCCGCTTCACCGCTTCGCCCCGCTTCTGCTTCCAGCGTCTATACATACCCCGAAGACCGCCGTAATGAATGTAGGCATTCTTCATGCGCAGGAAAAAATGAACAATCACCCGCAAAGGCTTGCTCGCTTTCCAGTACCAGGTGTCCCGTACCCCATCAAATCGTTTATCTCTGTGTGCAGGCAGCTCCGCCTGTTTTTGTTCTTTACTCATATCATGATCCTTCTATCATCTAACAGCAACTATTTTTTGATGGCCTTCTTCAGTCTCTTCAGAAAACGGAAAGGCGCGCTCCCATAAAGCCGCTCTGCTGACCGCACCCGGTTCAGCAGATTCATACAGGCATAAGCGGTATCTGGATACAGCTCCTCCACCGTCAGCTCCGCATAGATCCGTCCGGTTCCCGGCACCAGGTTTGTAACGCAGATCTGCGGGTCCGTCGTCGTGTACAGAATGCCTTCTTCCTCTAGCACCCGGCCATTATGGGTATATTCCAGCGTATAGGTCCCGCTCAGTTCACCCAGCAGACGTCTCACTTTTACCAGACAGGTGCATTCTGCCGGGTCCATCCGCAGCGCCTGTGTACCCGGCGGCAGCAACAGCTCTAAATGAATAGTTCCGCGCTTATCCGGCTCTGTTCCGATCCAGAGGCTCTCTGCTTCCGAAAAACCGCTTCCCGTGTCCATATAGATCTGAATCCGGTTCTTCTTCACATCCTTCAGCATATCCTCAAGAGTGATGGTCCGACCTGCAGTCGCCAGATACCGTGCGCCGATGGTCTTCGTCTCATCCAAAAGCCACAGCTGGAAATGATGCTCCATTTCCTCAAAAACCTGCTCTTCCTCCGAAGAAATGCCGGCCTGGATCATGAGCCCCAGTCCTTTTACATCCTCCCTGCTGTGTATATAGAGGGACAATGCGCGCCAGAGAAGATATTCCACCGGAACCTGTACCGGAAAAGTCCACTCATAATCAATGATCCAGATACCTTCCTCCGTCTCCATGAGATTTCCGAAGATCCAGTCCAGATTATTCGTCTCGGCCCCTGTATACGCTCTAGAAAATGCCGGGTTCCCGAACATCTCCACAAAATCATTGCTCTTCGCAAAGGTTCGAAGCTCCGGCTCCAGCGTCTCTGTAAGAAGCGTCCGGAACCTCTGAATCTCTGATACAAGACCTGCATAGTCTCCAACCTTTCGAAGCTCATCCAGATGCTCCTCGAAAGTCCTTCCTTCCAGAAATTCAAAGGATGCCGTATCATCTTTCATGGTACACCGGTTGGCGCAGATTCCGTTTCTTCTATATAAATGGTCCAGAACCTCTTCCCAATGCTTCATCTCCCTGACGTGTTCCTTCGCCTGCTCTGTCAGCGGAACCTTCCGGACCTCATATCCTTCTGTATTTTTTATAATATCTGTACGAAGCATAAAACGCTCCGCACGGTCGTTAGAATATTTACAGTAGACCGTCTGCTCCTCCATCTGCGGTCCAATCACACATAAAAAGGTGTTGGCAAACTCCGGAAATCTCCCATCCCGGATCAACTGATCATAAACTTTCTCCTCATCGAAAAGCAGGAGGCGCTCCCCTTCAAAATTCCGCAGATTGTGGTTCAGCTCCCCTACCTTCGGAAGCCAACTGTCCGAATAAATCACAGACGGGAACCACCGCTCAGGATAAGGGTAATAAAATACTGTGT
>CAMWMT010000368.1 GCA_947175375.1 uncultured Clostridiaceae bacterium
CTCCCGAACTAATCCATGTGATCAGAAGACGCTGAGAGCGAAGACTTCCATACTCTGCTTTTTTTCTTCTCTGTCCCGGAGGCGCGGCCGGCGCAGGCGCTCTTGTAAGCCCTCCCTGCTTCACTCCGGTCTGATTCACCATATGGAGACGCTGTTCGTAGGTCAGATGATACTTCTCCGCTGCCGCTTCTATGTAAGTGTTTCGCTCAATTCCCTGTTCAAATTCCAGAAGCCTGCCAGACAACGCCCGGAAAAATGCAGTCTTACTCTCCGGCTCCCGGAAGTCATACTGCCTCTCCATCATCCGGATTTCAAAGAAAAAGCTGCTCTCCGCTTCATCGATCCGCTTCTGAAAGCTCTCTGTTCCTTCCGCCTTGATAAATTCATCCGGATCCTTATATGGCTCCATGTTGATGATCTTCGCCGTCAGGCCTGCATCCTTCAGGATCGGGATCGCCCGAAGCGCCGCCTTCACTCCTGCCTCGTCACTGTCATAGGTAAGAAGCACCTCATTGGTATATCGCTTCATTATAACGGACTGCTGCTGGGTAAATGCAGTTCCCAGAGAAGCCACGGCCTGGTTAAAGCCTGCCTGATGCATGGCGATCACATCCATATAACCCTCACACAGAATGATATTCGGCTTCCGGCTCATCCGCGCCACATTCAGTCCATAGAGATTCCGGCTTTTATCAAAAACTTTTGTCTCTGGCGAATTCAGATATTTGGGCTTTCCATCACCCATCACCCTTCCGCCAAAGCCGATGACACGGTTATGCGTGTCCATAATCGGAAAGATAACCCGATTCCAGAACTTGTCATACATGCCGCGCTTCTCATCCACCTGCATAAGCCCTGACTCTCTCAGAAGCTGATCCGAATATCCCTTGCTTTTCAGATATCGGTACAGGCTGTTGCTGTATTTGTCCGCATAGCCCAGTCCGAACTTTTGGATCGTCTCCATGCTGAGCTGCCTCCCTAGCAGATAGTCAAGCCCCTGCTTTCCTGCAGGCTGCCGCAGCGTATAATAATAATATTTCGCCGCCAGCTTATTCATCTCCATGATCTGCGCTTTCAGATCCGCCTGCTGCCTGGCTTCTCTAGAAGTATCCTGTTCCGGAAGCGCAATGCCGGCACGATCCGCCAGCACCTTCATCGCCTCCGGGAATGTCAGGTTCTCATACTCCATCACGAACTTAAACACGTCCCCGCCCGCCCCGCAGCTGAAGCAGTGATAGATCTGCCTTGGCTGATTGACGGACATGGAAGGATTCCGGTCATTGTGAAAGGGACAGACACCCACATAATTACTGCCCTTCCTCTGCAGTTTGATATAGCCGGAGATCACGTCCACGATATCACTTCCGGAACGGACCTCCTCCACAAGATCCTGCGAATAAAAACTCATATCACACCTGATTCCTGTTAAAATCTCCAGGAATCCGGAAGAAAGAATTCCTGAAATCTGGATATGGCATACTGGTCGGTCATACCTGCGATATAGTCACAGACACTTCGCTCCTGTGTCTCGCCGGACTGCCACATCCGCTCTACATATTCATTGGGAAGAAGCTCCGGATGCTCCATGTAATAGTGAAACAGTTCCTTTACGATATTCTCTGCCTTCTGCTCTTCCCCTTTTGCCTTGGGATTCGTATAGACGTTGTCAAACATGAACTTACGCATTCCCATAAATGCATACTGGATATCCTCTGACATCAGGATCTCAGGCTTGTCCTGACTCTGTTCCACGATATCGTGGATCATGGTATTCAGCCGCTCTCTGGTAGAATGCCCCAGGATCTCCGTATATGCCCTGGGCAGATCTCTCTCCCGGATCACACCGCCCCGGATCGCATCATCCACATCATGATTTATGTACGCGATCTTATCCGAATAGCGGACGATCTTCCCCTCCAGAGTCGCCGCACATCCTGACATCTGATGATTGAATATCCCGTCCCGTACCTCCCATGTCAGGTTCAGCCCTCTGCCGCCTTTTTCCAGCCGTTCCACGATCCGTACACTCTGTCTGTGGTGAGCAAAGCCTTCACTGCTGACCTCGTTAAGCGCCCGTTCCCCGGCATGTCCAAAAGGCGTGTGTCCCAGATCATGCCCCAATGCAATCGCCTCGGTCAAATCCTCGTTCAGCCGGAGTGCCCGGGCAATCGTCCTGGCATTCTGTGCCACCTCCAGCGTATGGGTCAGTCTGGTCCGGTAATGGTCACCTTTGGGAGTTAAAAATACCTGCGTCTTATGCTTTAGCCTGCGGAAGGATTTGCAGTGCAGGATGCGATCCCTGTCCCTCTGGTAGACCGGCCGGATATCGCAGGGCGGTTCTTCTCTGTCCCGGCCCCTGGAATTCCTGCTCAGCGCCGCATAAGGACTTAAGCGTTCTTCTTCCCAGTTCTCTGTCTTTTCCCGGATCGTCATAGCATCCCTCCTTGCCCAGCAATCCTGTATGCCCTATTAAAAAGTCCCTATATAAATAATATACTGCGCAAAATCCGAAAATCCTTCTTCTTTTTTCAGATTTTTTTATTTTTTTTGATTTTTGGATATTTTTTCTTCCCTACCATGTATTTTTTCATGTATGCAAAGGTCGCCTCTTCCCCTTTTTCGTCCAGCATATGCAGAATATACTCCAGAAGTTCTCTGGTCTCTTCATGGATCAAGTAGCTTCCCTTCCCCTGCTCATAATAGGCAAGAGGCGAATGCTGCGTGTATTTTTTTCCTCCATATACCTTTGACGCAGCGATCCGGTCCATGATCATCTCATTCACATACTTCAGAGGCATCTTCATGCCCGCCATACATTTTATGGGTTTCAGACTGTAGTCGATCCAGTATTCATAATGATGCTTATTGCGCCCCTTGTGGTGCAGCCAGGCTGCGGAATATCCTTTGTCCTCGCGTTCCGCATTGTTCGGGCTCTGAAACCCCTGGTAATATTTACAGCCCTGCCAGAATTCCGCCGGTGTATATTTGGACAGGTCATGAGTGATTCCCTGCCAGTACATGCCCACCTTGAAACAGTGTCTTGCAACCATCACCTTATGCTCCGTGATCGTATAAAAATGTCTCCATATATTTATCAGTCTCATCTTTTTTTACCTGCCAGTATCAGAATGGTCCTGGGCGGAACCGTCACCATCTTCTGATCTTCCAGAAGCGGCTCCTCCCCCGGACGGTAAAATGTCTGCTCTTCTCTTCCGGTGTCTGCCACTACATGCCAGTTCTCGCCTTTGGGAAGAATGGGCAGCGCCAGCTCATGCTCTGCCGTATGCATATTATAGAGCACGTAACAGGTCTCTCCACCCGTATGACACCCAGCATAAAGAATCCCCATCTGTCGGCTGCTACTCTCAAAATCCGCGTACCATGCCCTTTTCCCGTGATAGGACAAATCGGGCATCCCTTTGGACAGATGGTCTTTCATGGTGTATTCCTTCGAACGACCAAAGGCTTTGGATTCTTTCCGGAAACAGATGGCATCCTTTACAAATTCTCGAAGCCGGCGATCCGCTTTTTTCTTGCTCCATTGTATCCAGGAGATCTCATTATCCTGACACCATGCATTATTATTTCCCTTCTGGGAATTGCCCATCTCATCTCCG
>CAMWMT010000369.1 GCA_947175375.1 uncultured Clostridiaceae bacterium
GTTCCTCAAAGCAGTCATCTGGAGCTTGAGGTCAGTCATCTGGACGATTATCGGAATCTCCTGGAGCAGATGATGGCTCTGGGAGGGAAGGAAGATATCTCCGCTCTGGGGGCCTGTCTGGACAAGGCAGCCTGGGTGCAGGATACCTTTGCGGAGGCCTTTCAGATTTTTGAGTCCGGTGAGTTTGAGAGAATCCGGGAGTTTATGCAGTCGGAAACCTATGTTTCCATCCGGGATCAGTTTATTGGGGGAAGTATGGAATACTGGGAGGGGAAGACCTATATTCCGGTGAGCCGGGAGAGAATGCACCTGACCCGCGGAGAGGACGGACAGTGGCGCTTCTCCTTTGCGGATTTTGAGGAATACCCTGCCACCCGTGGAATTGTCAATGTGTGGGGGGCAAAGCATGAGGATGCCGGTGTGCAGCGCCTTTGCATTTCCTACGAGCCTGCCACGGAGACCGGCGAGTATTATCCCCACAAAATCTACGAATTTGTGTACCTTTACAGCAATGTGAAGATTGGAAACGAATATGTGCCTCAGATGAACTATCGGTTTGAAACCAGAGTGGTGACGCCGGAAGGAATGACCTCAGAGCTGATCGGCGACTGGGGCGGAGAGCACGAGTGGATGATGGAGTACTGACAATTGCGCATATAAAAAGAGGCATCACCAGTATTGATTGAGCTGGAGATGCCTCTTTTTAACATAAGGATGGCTGGCGGAGCCTGACATCCGTTGTTTCATACCGTTCCCGTCATCAGCTGCGCCGTGTGCAGCCGGTAGTAAGCTCCTTTTCGGGCAATCAGCTCACTGGCAGTCCCTTCCTCCACAATTCCGCCGTTGTCGATGACAAAGATTCTGTCGGCCTTCTGAATCGTGGAGAGCCTGTGGGCAATCACAAAGGAGGTACGCCCCTTAAGAAGGGCGTCGATTCCCTCCTGAACCAGAAGCTCTGTCTGCGTGTCAATGCTGGAGGTGGCCTCGTCGAGGATCAGGATATTGGGCTGGGATACCATGGTTCTGGCGAAGGCGAGAAGCTGCTTCTGGCCCACGGAAAGCCCGCCGCCCCGCTCGGAAAGCTCTGTATCGTACCCCTTTGGAAGTCTGGAAATAAAATCATGGGCGTGAACCGCTCTGGCGGCGGCAACGATCTCCTCCTCCGTGGCGTCCAGCTTACCATAGCGGATATTGTCCCTGATGGTGCCCGTGAACAGGAAATTGTCCTGAGTCATAATACCCATCTGCCGACGAAGACTTTCGATGGAAACCTCCTTCACATCATGGCCGTCAATGCTGACGATTCCATCCTGCACATCGTAGAAACGGCTGATCAGATTGACAATGGTGGTCTTACCGGCACCGGTAGGGCCTACCAGGGCAATGGTCTCGCCGGGCTTTATGTCGAAGCTCACGTCATTTAACACCTTTACATCCTTTTCGTAGGCGAAGCTTACATGTGAGAAAGTGACCTGTCCCCGGATAGGAGGAATCTGTGCCACGTGCTCGGCATCCGTGATACTGGCGGGAGTATCCATAATTTCAAAGACACGTTCCGCCGCCGCAATGTTGGTGATGATCTGGTTATAAAAATTGCTCAGATTCAGAATAGGATTCCAGAACATTCCAATATAGCTGCCGAAGGCCAGAAAGGTTCCGATGGAAACATTCTCTGCTCCGATGATGTGGATTCCCACAAAGTAGAGGGCGGCGATACCCACACCCCAGCTTAAGTCAATGACGGAACCCATACCGTCTGCCAGTCGTACCGCTTTGATAAAGGAGCCGCGGTGTTCGGACAGCAGAACGTCAAAGGTCTGGCTGGTTTCCTCCTCCGCAGAAAAGCTCTGGATAATCCGCATGCCGGACATATCCTCATGAATAAAAGCGTTCAGGTTGGAGGACTTTCTGCGGTGATCCTGCCACTTCTTGTGGGAGTAGAACTCGATCAGCCACACACAGATCATCAGAAAAGGGAGGCTGCAGAGGGAAGCGGCAGCCAGCCCCGGATTTTTGACAAACATAATAACAGCCACAGAGATCACAGTGATAAACTCCGGGATCAGGGTGGTCACGAAATTGTTCATCACATCCTTCAGGGAATTGATATCCCCGATAATACGGGCAAGGATCTTACCCGAAGGGCGGCTGTCAAAAAACTGCAGATCCAGGGTCTGAATGTGGGTGTACAGATCCTGACGTATGGACACAAGAATGCTGTTACACACTTTTGCCATGATGTACATGCGTAGTTTGATGCCGCCCACCATCAACAGATTTAAAGCCGCCGCAAGGAGGATCAGTCTGACCAGCCCGGGAATATCTCCTCCGGATATATAGTTGTCGATGGCCTCCTCCATGATCAGTGGATTGATCAGAGAGACCGTCACACAGAAGGCCATGATCAGTAACACTAAAATAACTTCTTTTCTGTAGGTGAGCAGATAGGAGAGCATGCGGAGCAAAGTGCGCCCCTTGCTGCTCTGGACAAGCTGTTCGTCCTCTTTATAGGAATTGATACTCATGCTGAAATTTCCTCCCTGGGTTCACCGTACTGGGCAACGTAGGTCTGGTAATACAGTCCCTTCCGGGCAAGCAGGCTCCGGTGCGTTCCCCGCTCGGCAATTCTGCCGTTTTCAAGGATCAGGATCTCATCGGCGTGACATACTGCGCTGATACGGTGTCCGATAATAATTTTGGTGGTGTCCGGCAGTTCCCTTAAGGTTTCGTGGATGGACTGCTCGGTTTCCATGTCAAGGGCGGAGGTAGAATCGTCCAGCACCAGCACGGGCGTTTTTTTCGCCAGTGCCCGGGCAATGGTGAGACGCTGCTTCTGGCCGCCGGAGAGGCCTACGCCCCGTTCTCCGATGACAGTGTCATACTGTTTATCCATTTTTTCGATAAATCCCCTGGCCTGAGCGCGGGCGGCGGCTTCCCGGACGGCTTCCGGGGTGATCTGATCCTTCTTGCCCAGCTTTACATTTTCAAGGATGGTGTCCGAGAACAGGAAAACATCCTGCATCACCAGGGAAATGGAGCTGCGACGCTGATTCAGGGTGAGCTCCTTTACATTCACATCATCCAGCGAAATGGAGCCGTCGGTGGCGTCATACATGCGCTGGAGCAGATAAATGAGAGAGCTTTTTCCGGCTCCGGTAGCGCCCATGATGCCCACGGTTTTTCCCGGTTCCACGGTAAAGGAGATATCATGGAGAATTTCGTGCTGGGCTGCCTTGTGGAAGGAGACATGGGAAAAGGCAATCTTTCCCTTTACTTCGGGAAGGCGCACGGGCTTCTCCGCCTCCAGGATGGCGGGCTTTTCTTTGTAGAGCTTTTTGATCCGGCGGTTGGAGGCCACTGCCGAGGAGAGGCTGTTGGTGAGCCATCCCAGCATTTCCATAGGCCAGACAATGTTGGTGGAATACTGGATATCGGCGCTGAGCTCACCCAGAGACATCTCCCCGTCCCTGACAATAAATCCGCCCAGAAGCAGGATCACAAGGGGAAGGAGTCTGGTAATCAGAGAGAGGTAAGGGTGATATTTCACAAACAGTCTGGACTGCTTCATATTCAGCTCATAATAGCGCTGGTTGTGGGAGAGAA
>CAMWMT010000370.1 GCA_947175375.1 uncultured Clostridiaceae bacterium
GTGTCAGAAGACGTTTTGCAAGGTCTGTTGACATAATATTCATGAATTCACTGTTCAATCTCTCTTCGATCACCAGTCGGAAACGAACGACAACCATTCCCTCTTCATCCGGGAAATACTTATCCTTAAAATCCTCCGGTTCTCCGATATCAAAAGATTTTGGAGTAGAGATATTCACAGGGAATCCTAAAAACTCTGATAATGCAGTCGCCGAAGCGCCCATCATCTGATTCATGATCTCGCAGATCGCACTGACATAGATCTCATCCATCTCAAAGGAAGCATCTGAAGGAATATCTCCCAACAGCGTACCCACGATGATGCGCACGTCCTCCTTGCGGAACATCATGACATTTTTGCCTGCCAGACCCTCAACATAGGCAATCTCCACGCCGATCGCCGGTTCCAGTTTCTTAAACTCGAACTCTTCGCGGCTCTGGACACGCACAACCGGCGTCGTAATATCCACCTTCGTGCCCAGCAAAGTGGAAACTGCAGTTGCCGAGGCACCGAGACTGATATTCATAATCTCGCCTATGGCATCTATTTCCATTTCATTAAATCTGCTAGCGCCCATTTTTTAATCTCCTTTTGTCCATATTTATTCAAGCAGACGGATTATGATTTACCGATCTCCAGCGCTTTCTGCGCCATTGCCTTGATAGCATTCAACGCCGTAACATTTGCGTCATAAGATCTGGTCGCTGACATGGAGTCTACCGTCTCCTTCAGAAGATCAACATTGGGCATCTCAACAAAACCATTCTCGTCGGCATCCGGGTGTCCCGGATTATAGACCATCTTCATCTCGCGGTCATCTTCTATGATCTCAGCAACCCGCACACCGACTCCGCTGCTGCTGATTCCCTTTCCTTTTGCGGCATTCCTCAAAGCATCCCGAAACGTATTTGTTCCATAGCTTTCAAAGACCACATCTTTCCTGCGGTAAGCGCCGCCATTCTCTGTCCTCGTCGTGTCAATATGTGCAATATTCTCCGAGGCGATGTCCATCCTGAGTCTTTGTGCACTAAGCCCGGAGGCACAGATATCAAACGAACTTAAAAAAGCCATGCTTCTCTATCCTCCTGACCAATCACTGCCCCAGGATCGTCTTTACAGTCTCTACGATACGTTCCTGATTAAAAGGTTTTACGATAAAGTCTTTCGCACCGGATTTGATCGCATCCACTACCATGCTCTCCTGACCCATCGCTGTACACATAACGATCTTGGCATCCGGATGACTACCGCGAATAGCCTTTAACGCCTGAAGCCCGTCCATATTCGGCATGGTAATATCCATGATGACCATATCCGGCTTCTCTTCCTCATACTTTTTCACTGCTTCTGCTCCATCCTGAGCCTCTACAAAATTGTCATATCCGCTGTCTGTCAGCGTTTTCCTGACCATCATTCTCATAAATGCAGCATCATCAACCAGCATAATCTTTGCCATTGTTTTTTCCTCTCTCTCATAAAATTATTATATGTAGTCTTTATTCAGATGCGGCTGTATCCAGCTCTTCCTCCAGCTCCTCTTCCTCGTAAAGCCTTTGGTTAATCCGCACTGCCACATTCTTTTTATATATGCCCATCTTACCGGTAAACCATGCCTGCCTGCCCACAAACAGCCGTACATCATGATCCTTTGGCTTGCTCATATCGATCACATCGCCTTCTCTCAGATGATAGATGTCATCCAGATCCAGCACGACCGTTCCAAGCTGTCCGGTAATCGGAAGCAGGGATTCACGGATATTATCCAGAATCGTATCCCTGTTATCCTCGTAATCGTAACCTCTTGCAAGATGCTTCCGACTGTCAATGGTCTGGAAAATCGTCTCCAGAAGTGTTCCGGGCATACAGATCCGGATCTTCTCTGATGCCAGTCCTGCCAGGTCCACATTCAGATGAATGATCGCCACCGTCTCATCCAGCCCCACATCCTGCATCATGCTGGGATTATCCTCGATTCTCTGGGCCTTAAACTCCATAGCCAGATAATTGGCAAATCCATCCTTCAAAGCCTGAATCAGATAAGACAGGATCCTTCGATACAGAGCGATCTCCACATCAGAATACCGGTACCCAGGCTTCACTTTAATGACTTCTTCAGAACCTCCAAGCATATGATCGATCAATGTGATGACCAGACCAGGAGACACATAGATCATAAGCGAAACCAGATTCTTATTCAGATCCTGGATCGTAGCATCCACCAGAGTAACTGCATCATTCTCATTCAGGGAATTTACATATTCATAGTAACGACGTTCCTGTACTTCCATGACTGTGATATCTGTCATAACCCGGAACACACCGTTAATCTGTGAAGTAATAATCCGTGCATAATTTTCAAATACACTGGATAATATCTTCATCTTATCTTTTGTAAATTTTCTTGGACTGTAGAAATCGTACTTGCTGTACTTGATCTCTTCTGTTACAGCCTTTTCATTTTTTACCTCTTTCTTCGTCTCTTCAGGGGCGCTGTCTCCGCCAGAGCTCATAGACTTCAAAAGGGCGTCAATCTGACTTTGGGACAATACATCTGCCATCTAAAAAGCCACCTTTTCTTCATAGTTATTCTGCTGTAGTATCTCCAGCAGCTCCTTGTACAGGCTCTGCGGAATCATCCGGAGGATTAATCTCCTTTTGTGGAACTGCACTGGCTGCTCCTTCAGATGTCGCGCCAATGGTATCAAAGGCTTCTTCACCAGTCACCAGTACAGAACCTGCATTGATACTGTCCGTAAGCTCATCATAGTAATCATTCATGGATTTAATATCTGCACCACTGTCTATGATCAGAAACTCCACCCGTCGGTTCTTGGCCCTGCCCTCACTGGTATCATTGGCGCTCACAGAACGATACTGTCCATAGCTTAAGCCTACCAGCTTGCTGGGTTCGATCACCCCTTTATTCTGGATATAAGCAGCCACCTCTGCAGAACGCATGGCGGACAAAATACGGTCTGTTCTTGGATTATTTGCACGGTCAGCTCTCGCCTGTGCCGTATGTCCCATGATATTGATCTGTGCAATGTTGCTTTCGTAACGTTGAATCACATCGCAGAATATGTCCAGAATCGCTATTGCTTCACTGGTCAGGTCTGATCTGTCTCCCTCAAAAAACGCCTGGTTCTCAAACACCAGAAACGAATAACCGTCCTGCTTGGAGATACTCACGCCATCCACACCAGCGGCAGAAAGCGCCTCCATCAGAGCAATATACAGCTCTTCCGGATTTTCCGGATCGGAAATTGACTCATCGAACTCCATGTTTCCCGATACATCATATTCCGCTTCTGAAATATCCTGATTAATTGCGATCTGTTCCGTATCACCGGAATTTGGGAAAATACTCTTTACAAAAATTTCCCATTTCTGTTGATCCAGACTGGACATGGAATACAGCAAAACAAAAAAGCACAAAAGCAATGTTACCATATCGCCATAAGTGTCCATCCAGCTTCCGCAGTCCTCACCGCCGCCGCCTTTTTTTCGCCTGCTCATGCTCAGCCTCCTACAACAGTCGGAGCATCCTGCGCTTTCAGAAGAAGCTTCTTCTGCTGGGACTGTTTCAGACAGGACAGCAGTTG
>CAMWMT010000371.1 GCA_947175375.1 uncultured Clostridiaceae bacterium
ACCGACCCACTGTCCGCTCCAATCCACACAGCGCTGCTTATCATACAGCCGGGATTACATTTTCCGACAGCCCCTTTTCTTTAAATATTTGTTTCGGAAAGAGAGGGTGAATGAGACGGTTCCTGGTATTTGTAAGTAATATATTTCAGGACTAAAGTCTCAGCAATGAGAAGCATACCGGCAGAACTGTAGAAACCGGTGCCTGCATGTCCAATGTCGATTTTTTGTGTGAAAAATGGCAGACAGAAGTGGCACAGCTTTGACAGGTCGTTGGCGCCGTCCTGGCAGATTGACGTCAGAAAGACTCCCTTGTCCCGCAGTGCTTTTGCGTAATCATTCATGACCGGATTATTTCCGGAGACCGAAAAGAGGAATACGACATCTCCCTCTTTCATCTGGTTCATCGCCATGATCCGTTCTTCTGCACCTTCAATGATATGCAGAAGCTTTTCTGCCAGGATCAGATAATTTTTAAATGCTTTGGCAACGGATTTCTGGACGGCACCGCTTCCATAGGCATAGAGCCGTTCTGCCTGATCCATCCGAAAAAAGAGTTCAGAACAGTCCGCCTGCTGGATAGATGTAATCGTCCTTGTGAGGTTAAAGCTGTTCTGTTCGATGCTGTGTTGATTCAATGAGGGCTGATTCA
Source organism: uncultured Clostridiaceae bacterium (assembly GCA_947175375.1). Lineage (GTDB taxonomy): Bacteria > Bacillota > Clostridia > Lachnospirales > Lachnospiraceae > Hominiventricola. The sequence continues at coordinate 650 of CAMWMT010000371.1, forward strand.
AGCTGTCCCATTTGAGAAATGCCTTGAAATCATTGTATCCCTCCATATGGATCAGCTGCAGAAAACGGAGAACGGTAGTCTGGGAGACTTCGCATACCTCTGACAGTTGCCGGAGAGACATTTTTCGGCATTCTTCCCTGTGATGGCAGATATACTGCCAGATCCGGTGGTCGTTGGCATTCATACGGTCATAGTTTTCCTGAACCAGGTCATCCAGTCGCATGTTCAGTCTCCTTTCGCTGGCGATAATCCAGATATTTAAAGAACAGGATATCAATGAGGATAAAATAAGATGTGACGGATTCGTACTGCCAGTGTATGGGAGTCTCAAAGTGATCACTCTCATCTATATACAGGCAGAAATCACAGAGATGGGAGAGTGCATTTTCCCGATTTTTGGTAATGGACATCAGAGTCACTCCGCGTATTCGGAGCTTTTTGGCAATCTCCACAATCTTTTTGTTCTGACCGGATACGGAGATCAGGATACAGAAATCATCATTTCCGATCAGGGGAATCAGGTTATACATCTCCAGTCCGCTGGGCACATCATAGAGCATATGCCCGGTAGCCATAAAGATTCGTTTAAACTCTTTTTTGATGGAAGCCTGCACCATGCCTTCCCCAAAGATATAACACTGCCCGGCTTTATCAAACGCATCAAAGAGAGAATCGCAGTTTTTCTCACAGATGCTGTTCATGACATTTTGATACAGGGAGCAGACCTGTGTCAGTTCATTTTGGGCGGGCATTTTTTCCTCGTCCATCTTCAGATACAGTTTCAGTTCTGCAAATCCATGAAATCCCAGCTTCTGGGCAAACCTCATCACGGCGGAATGGGATACACAGCATTTCTGCGCCATCTTTTTGATCGCCATATCCGCGCACTCTGACCGATGTTCGGACAGATATGCCCATACGGCACGGTCACTTTCACTGAAGTTCTTATAATTCTGATTAACCAGCGCTTCAATACTCATAAACCTGCCTCCCTGCCATATGTTCTGCTGTCTCTATCATAACATATATGACAGAAAGCTGTCCAAATAAAAATCCTATTCAAAAAATCACATTCCCAGCCGCAGGGAGACGAACAGGCAGAATGCGCCAAATACGATCAGGACAAAGCACCCGGACAGATCCCGGAAGAAATGATCCCCCCACTTGGCACGCAGCGAGGCAAGCGGTGACATGCCGGTCATCCGGTATACGAGGTACATCAGATACACGATCGTAATGAGATAGACCATATTGCGCAGCAGAAGCTCGGTGACGAAGAGCAGGGACAGATGAGCCATCATGTATGCTACATCGCCTTCATAGAGATGCTTCTGGGCAAATCCAAGCAGGTAAGCGGTGAATGGTCCTGCCATGGATGCTAGGAAGGTAACGGTGATCTTTGGATCCTGCTGCAGCAGAAGAGAGAGATCACTGGTGCCTGCAGAAGCCTGCAGATATGCCAGCGCTACAAAGGGCGCGAGTACCAGAAGTATTTTTGCGATTGAAAACCATCGGTCGTGTTTATGATAATCTGTTGTCACTGTCTTTGTCATAATATGCCTCTTAATTATAGTTCCGCTTCAACCCACCCAATGCCCTGATGGGAGACCAATTCCTGGCCGCTTCCGCGCCCATTCATTGATCTGGGCGTTGTGTGGGTTTCCGCTGTTTAAAAATTTTGCATCTTCCCGGTTAAAGTTCACGACTTTGTCCGGGAAGATGCGGTGTGTCAGTTACATATATTTACTTATTTCAGTTCCGGCCAGAAATCTTTGTTGGCTTCGATCAGATCATCCAGGATCAGCTTTGCAACACGTGCACTTGGCACGATCTTGGAAAGGGTCAGCGCCTGCCACATCTTCTGGTAGCTGTGCTCGATCCATGCTTCTACGACCAGCTTCTCAACACCGACCTGCTGTTCCATCAGGCTCTTCTGGAACTGCGGGATCGCACCTTGGCAGATGCGCTCGTAGCCGTTGGAGCCGACGATACAGGGGATCTCCACCATAGCAGTCCGGTCAAAGTTTTCTACTGCGCCTTCATTCGGAACAATCAGAAGGAATCTTTCCTTCGTATTCTCTGCGATGGCACATGCAAGGTCTACGATGTAGGTAGCATGGGCATCCGCCTCAAAGCCGCAGTCCTTTGCGGTTCCCTTTTCGATGATCTCGCGACATGCACCGAATACCGTCTTCTCGCGGCCTTCCATAACCTCATTGGCACGAGTGTGCTCCGGATTGGTATGCTCTACCACATAGTCCGGATACAGATAGTATTTCAGGTACGTATTCGGGATTGTGTCAGGATCTACCGCGTATACATCTTTTGCTTTTGCGAAGGTCTCTTTCCAGCTGTCATCCACATGCTGGTTGGTCTCTGCGATACCATCCGCAAAACCATTGACTGCCATATGTTTCTTGATCTCCGGCATCAGGTCATTGCCTGCATTGTCATAGATCTTGTGCCACCATCCGAAATGGTTGAGTCCGTAGTATCCGACCTGCATTTCCTTGCGGGATTTCAGACCGACCATGCTCGCCATCTTTTCTTCCAGATCGATCGGCATGTCACAGATATTCAGAATCTTGGAATTCGGACGCAGACGACGGGTTGCCTCTGCCACGATGGCAGCCGGGTTGGAGTAGTTCAGCATCCATGCATTGGGAGAGTATTTCTCCATGTAGTCCAGGATCTCAAGAACGCCGCCGATGGAACGCATTCCGTATGCGATACCGCCTGGTCCGCAGGTCTCCTGGCCGACAACACCATATTTCATTGGAATTTTCTCGTCCAGCTCGCGCATTGCGTATTTTCCTACACGGATGTGTGCGAGGACAAAATCAATACCAGTGAAAGCGGTCTCCGGATCGGTGGTATATCCAAATTCGATCTCCGGCGCATTTTCTTTTAAATAAATCTCACATGCTTTTGCAACGATCTCCTGACGCTC
>CAMWMT010000372.1 GCA_947175375.1 uncultured Clostridiaceae bacterium
AGGCAGGAGGCTGTGCCAATGAACAGGAGACAGACGGGAACAGCTTATGAGGAGATGGCGGCCCGGTGGCTTTCGGAACAGGGTTATGAGATCCTGGAGAGAAATTTTTACTGCCGCCAGGGTGAGATTGATCTGATCGCCAGAGACGGCCACTATCTGGTATTTATAGAAGTAAAATACCGAAGAGACGGACAGTCAGGCCATCCGCTGGAGGCAGTTGGCATACATAAGCAGAGAAGGATCACCAGGGCGGCTGTGTATTACTGCCACAGGCATCGGATTCCGGACCATCAGGCATGCCGGTTTGATGTTGTCAGCATTCTGGGAAATGAGATAGAACATATAAAAAATGCATTTGAGTATATCTGATACAGGGGATGTCGGGAAACTCAGCCCCAACTGTATGATAAGCGCTCGTATGGAGTGTATCGGACACTGAATCGGTTTTGTCCGTCTCAATCGGACTCTGATGTCTGTTTGAGACGGACAAAACCGACCCAGTGTCCGCTCCAATCCACACAGCGCTGCTTATCATACAGCTGGGACTGTAATTGCCAACACTCCCTGTATTGTTATGGAGGAGGTTATTTATGATATGGAAGATGAAGAATGAAAACGGTGATATGATAAGAAAAGAAAAAAACGGCGTGCCGTATCTGGTATTCCGCAGCCTGGAAGATACAAAGCTAGTGCGCCATGGCTTTTCTACACGCCTGGGCGGTGTCAGCAAGGGTTACCTGGCAGAAATGAATCTGAGTTTCACAAGAGGCGATGATCCGGAAAATGTTCGGGAGAATTTCCGCCGTATTGGAGCAGCCATTGGTTTTGAACCGGAGTCTATGGTCATGTCACAACAGACCCATACGACGAACGTACGGCTGGTAACGGAGGAAGACAGGGGAAGGGGATATACAAAACCGTTAGACTATACCGATGTGGATGGGATGATCACCAATGTGCCGGGACTGATGCTGGCGACTTTCTATGCAGATTGCGTTCCTTTGTTCTTCGTCGATCCTGTGCATCATGCCATCGGCTTGTCTCATTCCGGCTGGAAAGGAACGGCAGGACGTATGGGAGCAGTAACGATCGAACGGAGGAAAGAAGCTTTTGGGACAGAAGCGGAATATCTGCGTGTGGCGATTGGTCCCTCCATTTGTCAGGAATGCTATGAGGTCAGTGAGGACGTGGCTCTGATATTTAAAAAAGAATTCCGGGCACATGCGGATGAGCGCCTGATCTATCGGAAGCCGAACAACCGGTATCAGCTGAATCTCTGGCGTGCGAATGAGATCGTGCTGCTGGAAGCCGGCATCCGGCCGGAGCATCTGGCGATGCCTGGAATCTGTACGTGCTGTAACCCGGAACTTTTGTTTTCTCACCGTGCAAGTGGCGGCAGGAGAGGAAACCTGGGTGCCTTTCTGGGATTACGTGAAGAATAAGTGGAAACAATACTTTTTAATTCAGGAGGACATATGATATGAAGATTATCAAGGTAAAAGATTACCGTGAGATGAGCCGTAAGGCAGCCGGTATTATTTCCGCACAGGTGATCATGAAACCGGATTGTGTGCTGGGACTGGCAACTGGTTCCTCACCAGAGGGGACATATGAGAAGCTGGTGGAGTGGTATGAGCAGGGAGACCTGGATTTTGGTGACGTGACCACGGTGAATCTGGATGAATATCGGGGACTTCCCAGGGAAAATGAGCAGAGTTATTATTATTTTATGCACAGCCATCTGTTTGACTATGTGAACATCAATCCGGACCGGACGTTCCTGCCGGATGGAATGAATGAAGATTCGGAAGCAGAATGCGCAAGATATGAGGAAGTGATCCGTGAGACGGGCGGTGTGGATCTGCAGCTTCTTGGACTGGGGCACAATGGACACATTGGTTTTAATGAACCGGGAGAAGTGTTTGAGAAGGGGACGCACTGCGTAGATCTGCATCCGGGTACGATTGAGGCCAATAAGCGTTTCTTTGCATCCGCAGATGATGTTCCGAAGCAGGCATACAGTATGGGGATACAGACGATCATGAAGGCAAAAAAGATTCTGGTTGTGGTCAGCGGAGCGGATAAGGCGGAAGCAGTGAAAAATTGTTTCTTCGGACCGGTGACTCCGAAGGTGCCGGGTTCCATCCTGCAGATGCATCCGGATGTGACGGTGGTCGCGGACGAAGCAGCATTGTCTCTGTGCACACTTCCGGAACAGGAGGGGATGGTATCCTTATGAAGATCATCAATGCGAACGTATATACAGAGGATGGGACGTTTCAGAAAAAAGATGTGTATACAGATGGGGAATGGATCGTAGAGTTAGGAAGTGAAGATAAGATATTGGATGGTTCCGGCTGTTATCTGATACCGGGACTTACGGATATTCATTTTCACGGGTGTGCAGGGCGCGATTTCTGTGACGGAAGCCGGGAGTCTATCGAGATCATGGCAGTATATGAGGCGTCTCAGGGGATCACGACGATCGTTCCTGCCACGATGACGCTTGGAAAGGATTCTCTGGAAAAGGTATGTAAGGCAGCCGCTTCTTATCCGAATGAAAAGGGTGCGATCCTCTGCGGGATCAACATGGAAGGGCCGTTTATCTCTCTGGCACGAAAGGGAGCGCAGAACGGAGATTATGTACATCGACCGGATGCAGAGTTGTTTCGGGAGCTGAACGCGGCTTCCGGTGGTCTGGTGAAGCTTCTGGCGATCGCGCCGGAAGAACCGGGAGCAATGGAGTGCATTGGAGAGCTGAAGGACGAAGTGGTCCTGTCCGTAGCCCACACCATTGCGGATCATGAGGTTGCAGCGGAAGCTTTTGAAAAAGGAGTCCATCATGTGACGCATCTCTATAATGCCATGTCCGGGTTGTCACACCGTTCTCCGGGAGTGGTAGGCGCGGCTGCGGATGATCGATCCGTAGAAGCAGAGCTGATCTGTGATGGTGTCCATATTCATCCGGTGACTGTGCGGCAGACCTTTAAGATGTTTGGGGATGACCGGATCATACTGATCAGTGATTCCATGGAAGCGACCGGTATGCCGGATGGCGAATATGCCTTGGGTGGACAAAAAGTGATCAAGAAAGGCAAGCATGCTGTACTTGAAGACGGCACACTGGCAGGCTCTGTTACGAACCTGATGGAATGCCTGCGCACAGCAGTGCTTGAGATGGGGATACCGCTGGAAAGCGCCGTAAAATGTGCAGCAGTCAATCCGGCAAGATCCGTTGGAATCTACGATTCCTATGGCAGTATCACGCCGGGGAAGACTGCAAATATGGTTCTTCTGAAAGAAGATGATCTGAGTACGGTACAGGTCATCCTGAAAGGAAAGACGATCCTGTAGCACGCTACAGGTCGTCATCTCTTTCCATTTCTTCAAGTAAATTGTGAATACGTTTGGTCGGATCATTGACCCGCTTGGTAGATACATCATGGTTGATGCAGTCGATGATCGCTGCCAGGAATTTCGTCATGTCTGCTTCTATATAGTATGGTTTGGACAGAAGCTCCGGATTCCGGTAGTTCAGATTCGTCGTTACCACATGGCTGATATAGCCTTTCTCATAATATTCGT
>CAMWMT010000373.1 GCA_947175375.1 uncultured Clostridiaceae bacterium
GCATTCAATGCCGCCTGCGCCTGATCTCTCGCAGCCGAAACCTGGCTTCCCTGATCCCTTAGATCCCCCAGATTATCCTCCATCTCCGCAATCTGATCATCAGTATCATACAGGCTCTCCCGAAGCTGCCGGATCTGCTCCTCTGTCTGGTAATTCTGCAGATCCCTGGCTCCGCTGCTCTGTGCAATCACCCCTGCCTGCGCCGATTCATAGGCAGCTTTGGCGCTTGCCAGCTGCAGCTGCGCCGCCTCGTCATCTATTTTGAACAGTACATCTCCTTCCTGTACACTGTCTCCCACTTCGAAAAACGTCTCCGTTACAGTTCCTGAAGTTTTTGGTATTACATAGACCTGTTCCTCGGGAGCAACCGTTCCAATATAGGTGGTATCCAGAGCAAGACTCCCGACTCTTGGTGTCTGTACTTCAACAGCTACGGCCTCCGCTTCTTCTGTCTCTTCCTTCGTGCTTCCACATGCCGCTGCGGACATACCAAGCACCAGGACAAGGCCCAGAGCTGTCATTTTTTTATTATTCATGCTTCGTTCTTCCTCCTCGTTTTGATTGTCAACCTTGTATCTGAATCCATATGCCATTTATCACATTCTTTGCATAATCTCCAAACACTAGGTATTCAGATTATCGGACATATTTAAACAGAATGTAAATTTCATCTTTCCTGCGCAAAACTTCACAATCTGTTCATAATCATTATATATGATAACAGACAGAAAATAAATCAAAATTTATTATAGAGGTATCAAATATGTTTCATATTTTAGTAGTAGAGGACGATCATGCACTAAATAAGCTGATCTGCCGGGTACTGGCAAAGAATGGATATGAGGCGACTGCCGCATTTGATGGAGAAGAAGCCCTCGCCATGCTGGACGAGACCTATATCGATCTGATCATCACAGACCTGATGATGCCGCGCATGGACGGCTATGACCTAACGAAAGAGCTGCGGGAATCCGGATATCAACTCCCCATCCTAGTAGTCACGGCAAAGGACACCTTCCCAGACAAGCTGAAAGGTTTTAAATTGGGCATTGATGACTATATGGTGAAGCCCATCGACGTGAATGAACTGCTGCTCCGTGTGGAAGCGCTTCTGCGCCGGGCAAAGATCATTTTCGAAAAAAAGCTGGAATTCGACCATGTCTGTCTGGATTACATCAATCTGACTGTGACCATTGATGATAACTCCCAGGTGCTCCCACAGAAGGAATTTCAGCTTCTGTACAAGCTCCTGTCCTTTCCAAACCACACTTTTACCCGCCAGCAGATCATGGACGAATTATGGGGCTATGATTCTGAGACGGATATCCGCACTGTAGATGTCCATATCAACCGTCTCCGGGACCGCTTCCGGGAGATCCCGTATTTTCAGATCCAGACCGTCCGTGGACTGGGCTATAAAGGAATGATTGAAAAATGAAAAAAAATTTTTATTCCATATGGTTCCGGATCGTACTGACCTTTTTCTGGATCATGGTCCTGACCTGCTCCCTGGTCGCCCTGTCTGTCCACCTGATCATCCGGTTCAATCTGTGGCAGCGTGTCTCTCTCCCGCTGACCAGCCTCCACTTCATCATCCTGCTGGGCCTGATCAGTATCCTGTTCGGCTCCCTGATCAGCATGTTTGCCCTACATCATGTTCTGAATCCGATCACGGAACTTTCCAGAGCCATGCAGAAAGTAGCAAAAGGAGACTATACCATAAGGCTGAATACCCCGGTTCCGAACCTGAATGACGAGATGTACGACTTAAGTTCCAATTTTAACCAGATGGTCCAGGAACTGAACAGCATCCAGACACTGCATTCTGATTTTATCTCCAACGTCTCTCATGAATTTAAGACTCCACTCGCCGCTATCAGCGGCTATGCGACCCTTCTCCAGGACGACACCCTGAGCAGTGAGGAACGCAATGAGTATGTCAACATCATCATCCAGAGCACGAAAGAGCTCACCCGGATGACCGGCAATGTCCTGAGCCTGTCCCGCCTGGAGAACCAGGGCATCATCAGCGAACAAGTCTCTTTCCGCGTGGACGAGCAGATCCGCCAGTGCATCCTCCGCATGGAACCGGTCTGGTCTGCCAAAGACATCAGCATCTGCCCGGAGCTGGACCCCATCACCTGGACCGGCAATATGGAACTGACTGCCCACATCTGGAACAACCTGCTGGACAATGCAGTCAAATTCACCCCAAGCGGCGGAGAGATCAATATCACCGCCCAGGTGCACGGGCCCTGGTTCACTGTCATCTTCCAGGATTCCGGCCCGGGCATGGCTCCGGAGATCCAGAAACATATTTTTGATAAATTTTATCAGGGAGACACTTCCCATAAAAATAAGGGCAACGGTCTGGGACTGGCTCTGGTCCACAAGATCGTCACCCTCTACGGCGGCACCATCCAGGTAGAAAGCGCTCCCGGCCTGGGCAGCAGCTTTAAGATTCAGCTTCCGTTTGTTTCGTCTTCTTAGATGTTAATACCCGCTTCACTTTGAAGATCCTTGCACAGAAGGGCGGCAGATCCACATACAGGGTATGCGACCTTTCCTTGTGAGGTTCATCCTCTACCCGCCAGGTCTCATCCTCTGGCTTTGTATTTCCCCCATACTGTTCCCAGTCCGTGTGAAGCAATTCAGTCAGTTCATACAGGAAGGGAATACCCACCCTGAAATCTTTCCAGAACTGGTCCGACAGGTTCATGACCATCAGGATCGTCTCACCGGATGCCCTTCGCTCATAGGCATAAGTTACAAAATCCGCCGCATCCGCCTCCAGCCACTCAAAGCATTCGGAATTATATTCCCCATCATGCAGCGCCGGTTCCGTCAGATACAGATGGGACAATCTCTCATAAAAATGATGGAATGCGTCATGAAGCGGATATTTTAAGAGATCCCAGTCCTGTTCCCGCTTCTCGTCCCATTCCCGGAACTGCCCGAATTCATTTCCCATAAAATTCAGTTTCTTGCCCGGATGGGTATAGAGATAAGCATAAAATGCCTTGACCTGCGGGAACTTGCACTCATAATCTCCCCACATCTTCTGAATGATCGTCGCCTTTCCATGGACCACTTCATCATGCGAGAAAGGCAGCAGGAACAGGTCACTGTAGAAATACATCATGGAAAAACTCAGATCATGATAATCATAGGGCCTGTATACCGGCGCTTTCTGGAAGAAACGCAGCGTATCATTCATGAAACCCATGTCCCACTTATAGTCAAATCCCAGTCCGTCATACTCCGTCGGCGCAGTCACTTTCGGAAAATCCGTAGAATCCTCCGCGATCAGCATGGCGGAAGGATGCCTCTTATGGAGACCGGCATTCATATTTCTCAGAAATTCCACAGCCTTCTCGTTCACTCCTCTTGCCGGGTCGCCGTTCCAGTAGATGGCACGGCTGATGGCATCCATGCGGATTCCGTCCATATGAAATTCCGTCAGCCAGTAATCTGCCGCTGACTGCAGGAAGCTCCTGACTTCCCCCCGGCTGTGTATGAAGTTCCTGGTTCACCACTCGCTGTATGCCGTATCCGTATGGGGGAATTCATACAGCGGCATCC
>CAMWMT010000374.1 GCA_947175375.1 uncultured Clostridiaceae bacterium
CTGAAATTCCATATCCAGGCGATGTCAAACCCCGAGCCCGCTACCCTCCATCTCCTGCTCGACCGGGAAGAACGATGCCTGGATCGTATAAAAGCTGCTTACGAATCCGGCATTGACACGCTGGAAGAATACAAAGAACGCAAAGCAGAAACCCTCACACGGATAAGAAAACTTCAGCAAAGTATAACCGATTCACAGAGCACGGATCCCATGCTTCTTACGGAAAACATCCAGATTTCATTCAGAGAATTGATCCAGCTTCTGAAAACAGAACAAATAACAGAACACGCCAAAAACATGTTTCTTCGTTCCTTTATTTCCCGAATCATCTTCTTCCGTTCCGAAGATTCGATTCAAATCTTCTATCGCATCTGATCCCGAATTGTACTTTTACGCCGAAGAGACTGTCGGGAAACTTGGCCCCGGCTGTATGATAAGCAGCGCTGTGTGGATTGGAGCGGACTGAGAACAGGCTTTGTCTGTTTCAGGCGGACATAACATGTCCGAATGAGGCAGACAAAGCCTGTTCTCTGTTCGATACACTCCATACGAGCGCTTATCATACAGCTGGGGTCGAGTTTCCCGACAACCCCATGTCATTAATTACTGATTGACAATTAATAATCTGACACTGCAGAATCAGCCCTCATGATATGCTTTCAGATAGATCTCTCTCATCTCGGACATCAGCGGATATCTCGGGTTTGCACCGGTACACTGATCGTTGAAGGCGTTCTCCACCATCTCATCCAGCGTAGCCATGAAATCCTCTTCTTTGATTCCGTAGTCTTTGATCGTTCTCTTGATGCCGACCTTTGCTTTCAGATCAGCGATCGCCTTGAGGAAATTCTCGAATACTTCGTCATCGTTCTTACCCTGGATGCCGATAAATCTTGCGACCTCACAGTATCTTTCTTTTGCATGCGGATACGGATACTGGGAGAAGGTTCCCATCTTCACCGGAGCCGGATCTGCATTGTAACGCATGACAAGCTCGATCAGCAGAGCGTTTGCAACGCCGTGCGGCAGATGATGATAGGCTCCCAGCTTATGTGCCATGGAGTGGCAGATACCCAGAAACGCATTTGCAAATGCCATGCCGGCCATGCTGGAAGCATTCGCCATTTTCTCTCTTGCGATCGGATCTGCAGCGCCATTATCATATGCACTCGGCAGATACGTGAAGATATTTTTCGTAGCCATCAGTGCAAGGCCGTCTGTGTAATCCGTAGCCATAATAGATGCATAAGCCTCCAGTGCATGGGTCAGGGCATCAATACCGGATGCACTGGTCAGACCCTTCGGCTGATTCATCATGAAATCGGTGTCGATGATTGCCATGTTCGGCATCAGCTCATAGTCAGCGATCGGCCACTTGGTACCAGTATCTGCGTCCGTGATGATTGCGAACGGCGTCACTTCGGAACCAGTACCGGAAGAAGTCGGAATTGCAACGAACATTGCCTTCTCTCCCATCTTCGGGAACATATAGACCCTCTTACGGATATCCATAAAGTCCATAGCGAGATCTTCAAAATCGCATTCCGGATGCTCATACATGAGCCACATGATCTTACCTGCATCCATGGAGGAACCGCCGCCCAGAGCAATGATCACGTCAGGCTCAAATGCTTTCAGCTGTTCCAGACCTTTCCGAGCGATCTGAAGCGTCGGATCCGGAGCCACTTCGTAGAAGCAGGTATGGGTGATACCCATATCATCCAGCTGATCCGTGATCGCTTTCGTCATTCCGCTGGTATAAAGGAATGTATCCGTAACGATAAAGGCTTTCTTCTTTCCATAGTACGTTTTCAACTCATCCAACGCTACCGGCAGGCAGCCCTTCTTAAAGTAAACCTTCTGCGGTGTACGGAACCAAAGCATATTCTCTCTCCTTTCAGCCACGGTCTTGATATTGATCAGATGCTTCACATTCACGTTTTCCGATACAGAGTTTCCACCATAGGAACCGCAGCCAAGTGTCAGAGACGGAGCCAGCTTGAAGTTATACAGGTCACCGATTCCACCATGGGAAGAAGGAGTATTTACTAGGATACGACAGGTCTTCATACGCGCCGCATGCTCTGCCATCTTCTCAGTCTGTGACGGATGAATATACAGAGAAGAGGTATGACCGTATCCGCCGTCTGCTACCAGCCTCTCTGCCATATCCAGAGCGGTCTTGAAGTCCGGTGCTTTATAAAGCGCCAGAACCGGAGAAAGCTTCTCATGCGCGAACGGCTCAGATACATCTACGGAGTCTACTTCACCAATCAGAATCTTGGTCTCAGCCGGTACGGTAAAGCCAGCCAGTTCTGCAATCGTTGCGGCTTTCTGTCCTACAATCTTCGGATTAACGGTTCCAGCTTCCGTCAGAATGATCTTACGTACCTTATCCAGTTCATCCTTATTCAGCATATGGCATCCGCGTTTGATAAATTCTTTCCTTACTGCGTCATAGATGTCCGCGATCACTGTTACTGATTGCTCGGATGCACAGACCATACCATTATCAAATGTCTTGGAATGGATCACGGAATAGACAGCTGTCTGGATATCACAACTGCTGTCCATGATAACCGGTGTATTGCCAGAGCCAACGCCGATCGCCGGATTGCCGGACGAATAAGCAGCCTTTACCATACCCGGACCGCCGGTTGCCAGAATCATATCTACGGATTTCATGATCAGATTAGAGAGCTCAATTGTCGGCTCGTCTACCCATCCGATGATGCCTTCCGGAGCACCTGCTTTTATCGCTGCGTCAAGAACAATCTTTGCCGCTTCAATCGTACATTTCTTTGCACGGGGATGCGGGCTGATGATAATCGCGTTTCGCGTCTTCAGACAGATCAGACACTTAAAGATCGCCGTGGAAGTCGGATTCGTCGTCGGAATGATAGCGCCAACAAGACCAACCGGCTCTGCGATTTTCTTAATACCAAAGGCTGGATCTTCTTCAATCACGCCAACTGTCTTTACCTTCTTATAAGCATTGTAAATATACTCAGCAGCATAGTGGTTCTTAATGACCTTATCCTCTACCACACCCATTCCGGTCTCTTCGCATGCCATCTTCGCCAGCGGAATACGCTGTTTGTTAGCAGCCATGGCAGCCTCATAGAAGATCTTGTCGACCTGCTCTTCCGTAAATGTTGCGAAGACCTTCTGTGCTTCTCTCATCGCGTTGATCTTTTCCTGGAGCAGTTCTACCTCAGTCTTTGGTTCCGGTGCTTTCTTTGCTTCCTGCTTTGCCATAATTTTCCTCCTTCTAAAACATTTTATTTCATGTACCAGAGCGATCCTGGTAAACATTTTCTATATATATTGTTGCTGAACCAGAATTATATATTTTCACAATTTTTCCCTTTTTGTCTGTGTATTTGCGCATATTGCTCCATACCCCTTTGCAAAAAGAAAAAATCTTTTTGGTAAATAATGAGTTTACTCTAGGGTTTTTTTTTGTTAAAATATTAACGTTAATTATTTAACGTTAATATTTTAATATACTCATTAAAAAAAAGAGAAGCATAATTTTCACCAAATTACACTTCTCTTACAAAGATTCTTTATTC
>CAMWMT010000375.1 GCA_947175375.1 uncultured Clostridiaceae bacterium
GGATGCAGTCCGCCCATGACCTCCGCCACGATCCGGATTTCCTCATCATTAATAATGTCCTCAAAATCATGAGTCAGCACTTCCATGACCGGATCCCCCGGAAATTCCCGCAGATCCAGCACATATTTGATACGAAGCTCCTGCCCCACTTTCTTATCGATACTCTTTTCGTTAGTTTTGATCACTTCATAGACTCCGGAACCAACCGTACCGTATCCCATAATCGCTACTTTTATCATTCGATATTACTCCCTGCCTAATATTTTCAGATAATGGACGCCCTTCTGCTCCTCGATCTTCTGGATCATAGTAGAAACGTCTCCTGTTGTTGGTAACACTTCAATGCTCAGCGTCAACGATGCCACGCTGTTGATCGGTATACTTTGGTGGATGGTCAGAATATTCGCTCCGAATTCCGCCACAATATTCAGTACCACGGACAAAAGTCCCGGTGCATCCTCCATCTGCAGTACAAAAGTGACTGTCTTTCCTTTTGCCTCGTCATGGAAAGGAAAGATATCATTCTGATATTTGTAATAAGAGCTCCTGCTGATACCCGCACGTTCCACTGCCTCCTGTATGGACTGTACACGTTTGGATTCCAGAAGCCGCCTAGCTTCCGCAACCTTCAACAGCACTTCCGGCACTGCTTTTTCTCTGAGCACAAAATATCTGCTCTTCTCCGCCATCTCTTACTCCTCCGGGGTCAGATTGATCCATTTCAGATACGCATTGATAAATGGATCGATCTTTCCATCCATCACACCGTCCACGTTGCTGACCTCTGCGCTGGTACGGTGATCTTTTACCATCGTATAGGGCTGCATGACATACGAACGGATCTGATTCCCCCACGCGATATCGCTGACTTCCCCGCGGATGCCAGACAGCTTCTCTTCCTGCTTCTGCTGCTCCAGAAGATACAGCTTTGCTTTCAGCATCTGCATGGCTTTATCCTTGTTCTGATGCTGGGAACGCTCGTTCTGACATTGTACGACGATTCCCGTAGGAATATGGGTGATCCGGATCGCCGACGATGTCTTATTGATATGCTGTCCACCGGCTCCACTGGAACGATACGTATCCACACGCAGTTCATCCGGATTGATCTCAATATCGATATCATCTTCGATGTCCGGCATCACATCCAGAGAGACAAATGAAGTCTGTCTCTTCCCCTGCGCATTGAAAGGGGAAATCCGTACCAGACGGTGCACACCTTTTTCGGATTTCAGATAACCATAGGCATTCTCTCCGTTGACCTGGAAGGTCACGGATTTGATACCGGCCTCATCCCCATCCAGAAAATCAAGGACTTCCACGGAAAATCCTTTGCGCTCTGCCCATCTGGTATACATTCGGTACAGCATGCCTGCCCAATCGCAACTTTCCGTTCCGCCTGCACCTGCATTGAGCTTCAGGATCGCATTGCTGCGGTCGTACTCTCCGGACAACAGCGTCTGTATCCGCATGGTCTCCAGTCTTTCTGCAAAATCATCCAGTTCTTTCTGAATCTCTGGGATCAGGGACTCATCATTCTCCTCATATCCCATCTCCAGCAGGGTCTCGATATCTTCATACTGCCCCTGCAGTCCTTCAAATCTTTCTTTTTCTTCCTTGAGACTGTTCAGCTCTCTCATGCCCGCCTGGGAACGCTCTACTTCATCCCAGTAGCCGGGAGCTTCCATCTCTCTTTCCAGTTCTTCAATCCTGAGCGTCTTTACAGCCAGGTTAAAGTGAATCCCTCAGTTCTGTCAAGGGCTTTGCATAGTTGTTCAGTGTATACTTGAACTGATCCAGTTCTACCACAACGACACCTTCTTTCTTATTGGAGTTCCGCATATGCCCGCACAACGCATGGGTGGGAGATCAATTTTCAGTCACATCCGTGCCTGAAAACCGATCTATACGTCATGCGGGCATATGCTGTTTCGAGTTTGTTCCGCATATGCCCGCACAGCACATGGGTGGGAGATCGATTTCCAGCCGCATTCGCGCCCGGAAACCAATCTATGTGCTATGCGGACATATACTGTTTTGAGTTTGTTTTGAATTTCTTTGAATTACTTTTTTATTTCCGGCCGCAGCACTGTTTATACTTCTTGCCGCTGCCGCACGGGCATGGGTCATTCGGATAGACCTTCTGTGCCGCTCTCTGGACCGGTTTTTTGCCAAGGGAATCATCCTTGTTGGTTCCGGTCGCCTTTGCAACCTCTTCACGTTCGGCTTTCTCTTCCACCTTGATATGCAACAGAATGCGGACTGTATCCTCCCGGATGCTGTTGGTCATGGCTTCGAACATCTCATATCCGCTCATCTTGTATTCTACCAGCGGATCACGCTGCCCATATGCCTGAAGACCGATACCCTGGCGAAGCTGATCCATATCATCGATATGGTTCATCCACTTACGATCGATCGTCTTCAGAAGGAACACGCGCTCCAGCTCCCGGATCAACTCCGCATTGGGGAATTCTGCTTCCTTCGCTTCGTAAAGCCTGGTTGCTTCCTGTTTCAGAGCATGCTTCATCTCCGCCTTGTTCTTACAGCCAAGCCTCTCTACCGTAACAGTCTCCAGAGGGATGACTGGCAACAAAGAATCATTCAACCCGGTCAGATCCCATTCTTCCGGCTCCTGATCTTCTCCGATAAAGGTATCTACCGTATTTTCCACTGTATCTGCGATCATCTTATAGATGGTATCCCGCATACTCTCGCCATCCAGAACCCGACGGCGCTCCGCATAGATCACTTCACGCTGCTCGTTCATGACCTGGTCGTACTCCAGCAGGTTTTTACGAATGCCAAAGTTATTATTCTCAATCTTCATCTGGGCTTTTTCAATGGCATCCGTCAGCATCTTGTGCTCAATCTCTTCATTCTCCGGCACGCCCAGCGCATTAAACATGCTCATCAACCGCTCGGAACCGAACAGGCGCATCAGGTCATCTTCTAGAGAAATATAAAAACGCGATTCACCCGGATCTCCCTGACGTCCAGAACGTCCGCGGAGCTGGTTATCAATACGCCTTGCTTCATGACGCTCCGTACCAATGATCTTAAGACCGCCCGCTTCTCTCGCCTTGTCATCCAGCTGGATATCCGTACCACGACCTGCCATGTTGGTCGCTATGGTCACTGCTCCATGCTGTCCTGCCAGCGCCACGATCTCTGCCTCACGCTCGTGAAACTTCGCATTCAGCACTTCATGCTTAATCCCCCGCTTCGTGAGCATCCGGCTCAGCTCTTCTGATGCCTCGATCGTGATCGTACCTACCAGCACCGGCTGTCCCTTAGCGTGTGACGCCTCAATGGCATTGCAGACTGCCCGCAACTTCTCTTTACGGGTCTTGTAGACTGCATCCTGCAGGTCCTTACGCTGCACCGGACGATTGGTCGGGATCTCGATGACATCCATACCGTAAATTGCACGAAATTCCTTCTCTTCTGTCAGGGCTGTACCGGTCATTCCACATTTCTTAGTGTATTTATTAAAGAAATTCTGGAACGTGATATTGGCAAGAGTCTTACTCTCTCTCTTGACTTTTACATGCTCCTTTGCCT
>CAMWMT010000376.1 GCA_947175375.1 uncultured Clostridiaceae bacterium
GTAAAACAGCAGAATAAAAACCAGGCCCCACATACCAAGAAGTATAAACGCAAAAAGCTCCTCTGTTCCCTCGCTGACATTCTGCGCACAGACATATTTATATAAAAAAAGGTTGATAAAACACACAAATATACATTGTAGCCAGATCTTGTTCAGGAATATTTTCCGATAGACAGCTTTGAGCATAATGATCCCCCATGAAAATAGCCGCTGTATGAGCTTTCCCATACAGCGGCTATCATTATTATCTTATGCAAATTTTCTCATAGCTGCTTCTACCACATGTCCAACAAGAACAGAAGTGGTTACGCTTCCAACTCCACCCGGAACCGGAGTGATTGCATCTACGATCGGCTCTACTGCTGCGTAATCTACATCACCACAGAGCTTGCCTTCTGCATTGACATTGATACCAACGTCGATCACGATCTGGCCCGGAGCTACGTACTCAGCGCCAACCACGCCTGCGCGGCCTGCTGCTACGATCAGGATCTCTGCTTCTCTTGCTACAGACGGCATATCGATGGTTCTAGTATGGCAGGTAGTAACGGTTGCATTTTTCTTGATCAGCATCTGTGCTGCCGGTTTTCCAACAACCAGGGAACGGCCGATGACAACTGCTTTCTTACCGGTGCAGTCGATTCCATAGTGATCCAGGATCTCCATACATGCCTGCGGTGTACAGGGCGGGAATCCAACTTTCTTGCCGGTAAATACGCCGCCAAGAGAAGCATCTGTCTGGCAGTCTACATCTTTCTCTGCAGCCAGTGCATTCTCTACCAGTGTCTGGTCGATGTGTTTTGGAAGCGGACGGAACATCAGAACGCCATGGATATTGTCGTCTTTATTCACTTCGTCTACGACCTTCAGAAGCTCTTCCTGGCTGACATCTGCCGGAAGCAGGTATTTCTTATATTCAACACCAAGAGTCTCGCAACGCTTGGTTGCGCCTCTCTCATAAGAAAGATCGTCTGGTCTCTCACCCACACGGATGATACCAAGCGTCGGTTTTACTCCCTTTGCATTCAGGGCTGCCACATCTGCTTTGATCCGCTCATTCAATGCAGCAGTTACTTCTTTTCCTAATAACTGTTTTGCCATTACTTGCTCTCCTATTTCATTCCGCTACGACCCTTTCACCGCACGGATCTGAGATCAATCCGAATCCATCCCGGATGTCATTGCATGGATCTGTGCGTTGTATGGGCCTTCGCTGTTTTATTATCTCAATCTAGCATTGACTGCAGCAAAGATCTCATCTGCCTTCTTCGTGTAGTCTGCGATCATCTTGTCTGCCTTCTCATTCAGGGATGCTGCATATTCCTTATCCGCCATGGATTTAGTATTAATGAATACGTTCAAGGATGCGCCCAGCAATGCTGCCTTACAGAATACAACGCCCACGCCTGCATCGGAGATGGCAAGAGCCGATCCTTTTGCCGCGAACTCTTCGATCACATCGATAGCTTCACAGCATTTCTCCATAATCTCCATGGGAACTGCACATGCATCCTTCAGAACGATTGCCATAACACGTGCCTTCTCAGCCTTCTCTTCTTCCGTCTCTCTTGGCATACCGTATGCTTTTGCCAGCGGCTCAAACGCTTCCGCGTCTGCCTCTACCAAACGAAGAAAATCAGCCTGCAGAGCCGTTGCCTTCTCTTTCAGCGCAATGATATCTGCTTCGACATCTGCATATTTCTTCTTGCCTACTGTCAGGCTGCCGACCATGTTGCCAAGAGCCATACCAATGGCACCTACCAGCGCAGAAGCGCCGCCGCCGCCCGGAACAGGAGCTTTTGACGCAAGTACGTCTACAAATTCTTCACAGGTTCCTTTTGTGAATCCCATATGTTACCTCCATATACATGACAGTGAGCAGGGAACATACATTCCCTGCTTGCTGTCTTACTTATTTACAGAAATCCTATTAGAACAGTCCAGTGATCTTACCGGTCTCGTCTACATCGATTCTCTCAGCAGCCGGAACCTTCGGAAGGCCAGGCATGGTCATGATCTCGCCGGTCAGAGCTACGATGAAGCCTGCGCCTGCAGAGATCTTCAGGTTACGTACAGTTACTTCGAAATCCTTCGGAGCGCCGAGCTTCGTCTGATCGTCAGTTAAGCTGTACTGGGTCTTAGCCACACAGATCGGGCAGTTCGAGAATCCAAGAGCCTCAAGCTCTTTCGCCTGCTTCTGAGCGTTTGCGGTCAGGACAACCTTGCTTCCGCCGTAGATCTTCTGAACGATTGCATTCAGCTTGTCTTCGATGGAGGTGCCTTCCAGCTCATAGGAGAAGGTGAAGTCATTCGGCTGCTCAACAAGACGAAGAACTTCTTCTGCCAGTTTCACACCGCCTTCGCCGCCTTTTGCCCATACTTCGGACAGAGCAACGTTAACGCCAAGCTCTTTACATTTTTCCTCAACCAGATCAAGTTCTGCCTTGGTATCGGTCGGGAATGCATTAATAGCAACCACACACGGAAGTTTGTATACGTTCGTGATATTGCTTACATGTTTCAGCAGGTTCGGAAGACCCTTCTCAAGAGCTTCCAGATTCTCATTGTTGAGATCTGCTTTTGCAACGCCGCCGTTGTACTTCAGAGCACGTACGGTAGCTACGATAACAACTGCGTTCGGCTTCAGACCAGCCATACGGCACTTGATATCCAGGAACTTCTCAGCACCAAGGTCAGCGCCGAAGCCTGCCTCTGTGATGGTGTAATCGGATAATTTCAGAGCCATCTTGGTAGCGGTTACGGAGTTACATCCATGAGCGATATTTGCGAATGGTCCGCCATGTACGATTGCAGGAACACCTTCAAGGGTCTGAACCAGATTCGGTTTCAGAGCGTCTTTCAGAAGTGCAGCCATAGCGCCTTCTGCGTGCAGGTCACCAGCAGTAACCGGCTTCTGCTCTGCTACTTTGCCCTTTGTATAACCGATGATGATTCTTGCCAGTCTCTTCTTCAGGTCGATGATATCGCTTGCCAGACACAGAACTGCCATGATCTCGGATGCAACGGTGATATCATAGCCGTCTTCTCTCGGCATACCATTGGTTCTTCCGCCAAGGCCGTCTACTACGTTACGAAGCTGACGGTCATTCATATCCACGCATCTTCTCCAGGTGATCTTTCTCGGGTCGATGTTCAGGTCGTTGCCCTGGAAGATATGGTTGTCGATCATAGCTGCCAGCAGGTTGTTTGCTGCGCCGATTGCATGGAAGTCACCCGTGAAGTGAAGGTTGATATCTTCCATAGGAACTACCTGTGCATATCCGCCGCCTGCAGCGCCGCCTTTTACACCGAAGACCGGTCCAAGGGACGGCTCACGAAGAGCAACCATAACCTTCTTGCCAAGCTTCTGCATACCGTCTGCCAGACCTACGGTCGTGGTGGTCTTGCCTTCTCCTGCCGGAGTCGGGTTGATAGCGGTTACCAGAATCAGCTTTCCATCCTCTGCGTTGGTCTCTTTCAGCAGATTGTAGTCAATCTTTGCTTTGTACTTTCCGTACTGCTCCAGATACTTGTCGTCAATTCCTGCCTTTGCCGCGATCT
>CAMWMT010000377.1 GCA_947175375.1 uncultured Clostridiaceae bacterium
GTCCGGTATCATTCTGGTGGACTTTGTGGATATGGCGGGGAAGGAAGCACAGGATGAGCTGCTCCGGCAGATGCGGGAATTCTTAAAACGTGATCCGCAGAAGGCCACAGCAGTGGATATCACGGAGCTGGGGCTGATGGAACTTACCCGTAAGAAACAGAAAAAAACGCTTTTGGAGCAGGCAAAGGAGTGTGGAATATGATCAGGGTACAGGTGGTAAAAGAACAGGGACGCTACCAGAGCTTTTCCATAGACGGACATGCGGGATATGCAGAAGCTGGAGAGGATATCGTTTGTGCTGCTGTGTCAGCTCTGGTGATCAATGCCATCAATTCTATTGAAGAGTTTACAGAGGATGCATTTACCTGCGACTGTCAGGACGGCATGATCAGGAACTGGGAATTTACCTCGGAGGTTTCAAAGGAGACAGAGCTTCTGATGGATTCCTTGATGCTGGGGCTTTCCAGCGTGCAGAAATCATATGGGGAAAAGTATCTCGGAATCGAAAAAACCTATTAACAAACGACAGAAAATGTGATAAAATCATTACAGATATGAGAGGAGCATCTGTATTATGGACCAGAAAAAGTACGTAGCATATGTGGGAACTTATACCCACGGCAGCAGTAAAGGTATCCATATCTATGATCTGGATGTGGAGAATGGAAGGGCCGTGGAGCGTAAAGTCGTTCCGATCAACAACCCATCCTACATTAAGAAGTCACATAATGGGAAATATCTGTATTCCATCTCAGATGAAGGTGTTCGGTCTTTCCGGATCATGCCGGACGGGGATCTGGAAGAGATGAACAGTGCATCGATCTATGGTATGAGAGGGTGTTATCTGTCCACAGATAAGGATGACCGTTTCCTGTTTGTAGGTGGCTGGCATGATGGCAAAGTGACGGTCATGCGTCTGAATGAAGATGGAACGATCGGGGAGATGACAGATGACATCTTCCATAAGGGTCTTGGGAGTGTGGCGGAGAGGAATTTCCGTCCTCATGTGAATTGTGTGAATATCACGCCGGATCAGAAATACTTGTGTGCGGTGGACCTGGGAGTCGACCAGGTGAAGATCTACCGCTTCTATCATGAGACTGGTAAGATCAAGCTGATCGATATTCTTCGCTGTGAGCAGGAGAGTGCGCCTCGTATCATTAAATTCAGTCCAGACGGCAGATTCGCTTATCTGATCTGTGAACTGAAGAATTATATCAGCGTCTATTCCTACCGCGATACGTCAAGAGGTCCGGTATTTGAACTGATCCAGACCGTACATACCAGGAGCAAGTATCATTCGCAGGTGAGCGCGGCATGTGTGCTTCGATTTTCCAAGGACTGGAAATACGTACTCTGCTCAAATGCAGGTGATAATACCATGGGCATCCTGAAGGTGGACAGTGAAACTGGTAAGCTGGAGATGATCTGCATCCTGCCTGTCAGTGGGGATTATCCGAAGGCCGGTGATTTCTTCCCGGACAACCGTCATTTTATGTCACTGAATCATGAGACGAACAGTATCACCATCTTCCGGATCAATTATGAAAACAAGTATTTCAGTATGTGGGGGAAGCCTCTTAAAGTGGAGACGCCCAACTGTATTCTGGTATCCGAAGTGGAGCAGTGATACAATGAGAAAGTAAAGCTGTCCGTGCAGCATTACAATAATATATAATCTATAAAGAAAAGGAGAATGATAATTATGAATTTTATCGTTGAGACATCAGCCCGCCATGTGCACGTATCTCAGGAGGATCTGGAGACCCTGTTCGGCAAAGGCTATGAGCTGACCAAGAAGAAAGACCTTTCTCAGCCGGGGCAGTATGCATGTAATGAGAGAGTCACCATCGTAGGCACCAAGAAAGAGATGGCTGCTTCCATCCTTGGACCGGTCCGTCCGGCGAGCCAGGTAGAGATCTCCCTGACAGATGCGCGTTCCATCGGCGTAGACGCTCCGGTTCGTGAGTCTGGTGATGTGGCAGGCAGCGGCGCATGTAAGCTGGTAGGTCCCTGCGGAGAAGTAGAGCTGAAGGAAGGCGTGATCGCAGCAAAGCGTCATATTCATGCAACTCCGGAAGATGCAGAGAAGCTTGGCGTGAAGGACAAGGATGTTGTTTCTGTAAAGATCGATACCGACGGCAGAAGCCTTGTGTTTGGAGATGTGGTCGTACGTGTCAGCCCGAAATTCGCACTGGCAATGCACATTGATACTGATGAGTCCAATGCGGCAGGATGTGGAAGAGAAGTATACGGCGAGATCGTTAAATAATAACAATACATAAAACAGGAGATTATGCATCATGAAAATTTTAGTTATTAACTGCGGAAGCTCTTCTCTGAAATATCAGCTGATCGATATGGAGAATGAGAGTGTAGTGGCAAAGGGTCTTGTTGAGAGAATCGGTATCGAAGGTTCGATCCTGACCCATCAGCCGGCTGGAAAGGATAAGTTTGTCGTACAGCAGCCGATGGAAGACCACAAAGTGGCGATCGGCCTTGTGCTGGATGCACTGCAGGATGCAGAGCACGGCGTTGTGAAGAGCACGGATGAGATCACAGCAGTCGGACATCGTGTCGTCCATGCAGGAACCTATTACAGCGAGTCCGTAGTGATCGACGAAGAAGTAAAGAAAAACATCAGAGCTTGCTTCGATCTGGCTCCGCTGCATAACCCGGCGAACCTGATGGGTATTGAGGCATGTGAGGCAGTTATGCCTGGCAAGACCAACGTTGCAGTATGGGATACCGCATTTGGTATGTCCATGTCAGAGAAGACTTATCTGTATGCGATTCCGCATGAGTATTTTGAGAAATACAGTGTCCGCAGATATGGCTTCCACGGAACCAGCCATATGTTCGTATCCGGCGAAGCAATCCAGTTTGGTAATCTGGATCCGGAGAAGGCAAAAGTCATCGTATGCCACTTGGGCAATGGTGCTTCCATCTCTGCTTCCATCGGCGGCAAATGTGTAGATACCAGTATGGGTCTGACTCCGCTGGAAGGTCTGATCATGGGAACCAGAAGTGGTGACCTTGACCCGGCAGTCTGCCAGTTCATCTGCAATAAAGAGGGCATTGACATCAATGAGATGCTGAATATCCTGAATAAGAAGTCTGGTATGCTTGGCTTAAGCGGCGGCGTATCCAGCGACTTCCGTGATATCGATGCAGCTAAGAAAGAGGGCAACCATCTGGCAGAGGTCGCACTGGAAGCATTTGCTTATCGTGTGGCAAAATATATCGGTGCATATACGGCAGCCATGAACGGCGTAGATGCCATCGCATTTACTGCAGGTGTTGGTGAGAATGACATCGCGACCAGAAAGGCAATCTGTGAGTATCTTGGATATCTCGGCGTGACCGTTGATGATGAAGCAAACAATGTACGCGGAGAGAAGAGAGTGATCTCCACCGCAGATTCCAAAGTGAAGCTCATGCTGATCCCGACCAATGAAGAGCTGGCGATCGCAAGAGAGACTTTGAGACTTGCAAAATAAAAGAATTCGAAGAGGGCTGTCGGGAAACGCGGCCCCGGATGTATGAT
>CAMWMT010000378.1 GCA_947175375.1 uncultured Clostridiaceae bacterium
ACCGTGAACACCGTCTTCCCATTTTCACTCTCCGCCCATATCCTGCCCCCATGAAGCACCACGATCTCCTTTGCAATGGCAAGTCCAAGCCCGGCGCCTCCGGTCTTCGTCCCACGGGAATCATCCAGCCTGCAGAATTTTTCAAATATGGCATCCAGCTTCTGCTTTGGTATGGTCTTCCCTGTATTTTCAATGGAGACCCGTACACCTTCCGGATTTTCCTCCGCCCGTACGATGATCGCCGTATCTTCCAGACTGTAGGCAGCCGCATTTTTTAAAATATTCTGAAAGACCCGCGCAAGCTTTACCGGATCTCCATTCACCTGGATGTCCTCCGCCATCTGAAGCTCCACGGTATTTCCTCTTTCAGACAGGATGGGATAAAACTCATCCGCCATCTGCATCAGCATATAGGACAGGTCCACAGACTCCTTTTCCATTGCGGACTGCTGGAGATTATAGCGGGTAATTTCAAAGAATTCATTGACCAGCGTCTCCAGACGGTATGCTTTTTCCAGCGTAATGTGCACATACTTCTCCTTCTGCTCCTCAGGCATATCCGGCGCTTCATCCAGAAGGCTCAGATAGCCGATCACCGAAGTCAGCGGCGTCCGTATATCATGCGCCAGATACATGACCAGGTCATCCTTTCGTTTTTCTGCAAGTCTTGCATCCATCTCCCGCTTTTCCAATGTCTGCCGGACCTGGTTCATCTTCTTTTCCATAGTCTCCATCTCTGGAGACAGTACGATCTCCTGCCCTGCAAGCAGCGCATCCAGCCCCCGGTCGATCTGCCGGAAATATTTGACAAACCAGACCAAGGACAGGTAGAAAAACAGGCAGAAGGACAACAGCATGAAGATCCCTATGATCTTCTCCAGATTATTACGCACATAAAACTGATAGATATCCAGCGCATCATCATATCTCACAAAAAATACCTGCTGGATCAGTGCGACCACCCAGCTCGCCACATGCCCGCTCAAAAGATTTGCAACCACAAGAAACAGAATCCAGGCCCCGGGAATCATGAGCAGAATCTGTAGAAAGATCTTTCTTCTAAGTTTTCCGTAGCCGGATTTCATCCATTTAATCCTCAATCTTATACCCCACTCCCCACACGGTATGAATATATTTCGGACGCTCCGCCGTATCACCCATCTTTTCCCGCAGATGCCGGATATGGACGGTTATGGTATTGTTGGATTTCTGATAATACTCATCCTTCCAGATCTCATGGAACAATTCTTCAGAACTGACGACTTTCCCTTTCCGTTTACAAAGAGTCTTCAGTATCTCAAATTCTGTCGGCGTCAGATCCAGCCTGCGTCCATTGAGCGTACACTCATGGCTAGTCACGTCGATCGTCAGGCCCGCATGGCAGAGCAGCGTCTCTTCTTCCTGCAGGGCAGAAGCCGGATTATACTTCTTATACCTGCGAAGCTGCGCCTTGACACGTGCCACCATCTCCAACGGGCGAAACGGCTTGGTGATATAATCGTCTGCTCCCAGCGTCAGCCCGTTAATCTTGTCGATCTCCGCGTCCTTGGCAGTCAGCATGATCACCGGATAGGTATCTTTTTTACGAATCTCCTGACACAGTTCAAAGCCGCTCATCCCCGGCAGCATCACATCCAGGATCGCCATATCCAGCTTTTCTGTCCGGATACATACAAGGGCATCTTCTGCTGTATAAAACCTGTACACCTGATAGTCTTCATTTTCCAGATAGACAGCTACCAGATCCGCAATCTCCCGTTCATCATCTACAACCAGTATCTTCTCTCCCATCTTCTTTCCCCTTTTTCAGCATTTTCAAATATTTTCCAGAGAAGTTGCCGCAAAATACAGTCCCGGCTGTATGGTAAGCAGCGCTGTGTGGATTGGAGCGGACAGTGAGTCGGTTTTGTCCGTCTCAAACGGACGTCTGAGTCCGATTGGGACGGACAAAGCCGATTCACTGTCCGATACATTCCATACAAGCGCTTATCATACAGCCGGGGCTGCCTTTCCCGACATCCCCCACTGTTCAACTTCCGCTTCAGTTGGTGACATTATACCATAAGGAAGCTCGCTGATGCTCGCGCAGGTCATCAACTTCCGCTTCGCTCCAGTTGGTGACATTATACCACATCGACTTTGGGAGATTTCATAAGATTTCTTAAGATTTTGTATAGATTTCCTGTCAGGAACTGTCAGAACATCCGTGTATCAACCAGTTATTTCGTCAGTTCTGCCACTACCTGATTGATCACTTTCCCATCTGCCTTCCCTTTCAGTTCCGCCATAACGGTCTTCATGATCATTCCTTTATTTTTCGTAGCCAGCACATCCACAAATCTTTCCGTAAGAATCGTCTTCACTTCCTCCGCGCTCAAAAGCTTTGGCGCAAACT
Organism: uncultured Clostridiaceae bacterium; assembly: GCA_947175375.1. Taxonomy (GTDB): domain Bacteria; phylum Bacillota; class Clostridia; order Lachnospirales; family Lachnospiraceae; genus Hominiventricola. The sequence goes on from CAMWMT010000378.1 coordinate 2,396, forward strand.
CACTCATTACTTCATAACGCGCCTGATACTCTGCCAGCAGCTCTGTCCTGTCTGCCGGGCAGCTGTCGATCTGCTCCTTGACGGTCTTCATCTCTTTTAAGATCACCTGGTTTACCATATCTTCCGGAACATCATCGCGACATCCGGCATCAATGCCCGCCTTTTTTACCGCTGACACCAGCGCAGATATGGATTCCTTCCTCGGTTTATCCTTTGCCTTCATTGCCGCGATCATTGCTTTTTGTAATTCTTCCAGTCTCATAATCTTATCCCTCCTGAATTGTTTTATTCTTCATATATCCCTCATAACAGAACCGGATAATATCCTTTCTTGTTACAATTCCGATAAAAATCTTATTATCATCAATGACCGGTACAAAGTTCTGGTTCATCGCCGTCTGCACCAGGTCTTCCATCGTTGCATTGATGGATACCGGCTGAAGGTTCATCCGTCGTTCCACGGTTAAGACAGATATACTTTCTGCTGCCTTCATATTCATATCATACCGTTTCTTCAGCGTCCACAGAATATCCCCCTCCGACACGGTCCCGATATAATGCCCTTTCCGGTCGATCAACGGAACTGCCGTATAACCGCTCCTCTCCAGCTTCTCGATCGCCTGCCGGAGCGTCCAGTCATCATGCAGATGAGCCACTTCACTCTTCGGCGTTAAACAAAATAATACGTTCATCTTATCCTCCAATATATCCTATATCCTGCCCGTAAGCATCCTGACATCACATCAGTGGCGCCAGCACCCGAAGTACCGATGTCAGCATATTTCCAACCAGTCCCTGCCTGCAGTCACCCAGGCTGACCTGGTGGCATTTGAAGAAGCACTCCTCCATATCCTTTTTCACATCCAGCACGGCTTTGCAACCATAGAGAAATGTCCCACATTCAAAATGCAGATACAGGCTCCGAAAATCCATATTGATCGTACCCACTGTCGCGATCCGGTCATCGCATACATAGGACTTCGCATGTACAAAGCCCGGCGTATACTCATAGATCTGAACTCCCGCTTTTAAAAGCGGCGGATAGTAGGATTTTGCCATGAAAAATACCATGGGCTTATCCGGAATACCCGGCATCAAAATCCGGACATCCACGCCCCTCTTTGCCGCCAGACAGAGCGCATTCTCC
>CAMWMT010000379.1 GCA_947175375.1 uncultured Clostridiaceae bacterium
CTATATGATGATTACCCGGCAGACTGGAGAAGCTATGTTGAATATGGAAGTTTACCGTCCGATGATGGAATTTTTATCCTTGTTTTTAGGACCAGAAGCAGAGATCATTCTCTGTGATACAGAAAAAATTTTACATGTTGAGAATTCTGCGGACAGCGACCACTACCCGGGAGCGCCCTTAAGCGAGATGCTGCAGGCCCTGATCCACAATCCGCAATGCAGCGACATTCCCTACACGGTGAATTACCGGACTCTGTCCGACAGCGGGGAAAAGATGCGCTCTGCCACCATGTTCATCCGAAATGAACATGGGCTTGCAGGACTTCTTACCATCAACCAGAACGTAAATGAACTTGTACACCTTCAAAACTATCTGGAGCGCCTGATCAACGGCAATCAGAACTACAATGTACTAAAACCCCCGGCTTCGGGTGATGCTTCCAAGGAATCCCCCGACGCGCTGACGCTGTCTGTTACCGAAATGATCGACAAGGTTTTGGATGAGGCGACCATACGTTTTAACGCGCCTCCAAGCCGTATGAACGCGGATGAAAAGCTCTCTGTGATCCGGGAGATGAACAGCCGCGGTATCTTCCGTGCCAAGGGTTCCGTAGCTGAAGTGTCACAGAAGCTGAAAAGCTCCAAGGCGACCATTTACCGCTATCTCCAGCAGCTGTAGAAAAGGAGAGACTGATTACTATGTTAAAAATGATAACGACCGAGAGCGCAGGCGATGCTCTCAGAGAATGCGGATACAGAATTAAACACATCCGCCCCATCAGTGAAGGTTCCAACCATTATGTTTTTGATGTCATATTAGAAGGAGACCGTCCTGCCATTTGCAAATTTGCAAAGACACGTGAGACGGAGGAAGGACTGTCAGAGGGTTCCAAAGACACTCTTTTTGGCGGAACGTTGTCTTTGGAACGGGAAGCCTATCTCTTCCGGATGATCAAAGCGCAGGCAAAAGTCCCTACTCCCGAAGTGTATGGAATCCATGATTCCTCCTGCGGAAGATTTATCCTGCTGGAACGCATGACTGCATTTCCCAGAAAGAATGTATGGTGCGAAGCGGATTTTCTAAAAAGACGTTTCTTGACAGTATGGAATATTTGGGCAAGGATTTTGCGCAGATCCAGAATGTTACCTTTGCAACCTTTGGAAATATTATGAAAGATTCCGTCATTGAACCGGAGGGAATGGATAACTTTTCCGACCGTTTTCTTCAGGTCGTGGATATGCGTCTGGAAAAATGTACGAAAAAAGGTGTGTTTTCGGCAGAAAAAGCCAAAAAAGCCGAAGAATTTTTTCATGAAAAGCTCCATGAACTGCGCCCATATTTTAACGCGGGCCACGTACCACCGGTGCTGGTATTCACGGACATGCATGCGGAAAATTTCTTTACCGACGAACAGGGAATGCCTTCCGGCTACTTTGATCTGGAATCCGCACAGGCCGCCCCGGCTGCCCTGGAATTCTATGGGTTTCGCTTTTTCCTCTTTAATTATTATGATTCCACGTGCTATAAAGAGGCAGAAGATGCGTTTTTTAAGGGTTACCGGGAAAACGGCGGAAAATATGCCCCTGTTTCTGCAGAAGACGAGGAGTCCATTGATTTCCTTGCAGGCTGCCGTCTGTTAGAGCTGGCAGAATCCTATTGGGGAATCGCAGATGGCATCCGGGATACATGGGGACTGCGTATGAAAGAGCTGCTGCTGCAATATATGGAAACAGGGAAGATCGACTACATGGCTGTCGGCGAGATCTGGCGCCAGCGCGACGGACAGCCTGAGACGCCGCAGAGACCCTGACGGTCAACCCAGCGATGGTGAGAATGTTATCAGAAAGATTATCTATCAGAAATAAGCACAAGAGCCACTGCATACCGGATACCAAATGATCCGTAGAGCAGTGGCTCCTAGAATGTGATTCTCACACTCCCAGGTCAATCTTAATTTGACTTCCTTCCCTGGATTTCTCAATTTTGATCTGCTGCGGAATGCTTTCTTTCAGCTCTTCCCGATGACTGATGATTCCGACCAGTTTTCCTGTGCCGGACAGATTGAGAAGGATATCCATCGCATTTTCTATCGATTTTCGATCCAGCGTCCCAAAGCCCTCATCTATAAACAATGCTTCCATCTGAATACCACCTAGATGTGAGGAAACCGTATCCGAAAGCCCAAGTGCAAGGCTTAAAGATGCTTTAAAGCTTTCTCCGCCGGACAGATTCCCCACAGGTCTTCTGCATCCTGTAAAATTGTCCAGAACTTCAAGGTCAAGGAAGGTATTGCTCTGTTTTCCAGGAGACTTGTCCTTTCGGTAAAGCTCATACTGGCCATCGCTCATCGGCAGAAGCCTGCGGTTTGCTGCCAGAATGATATGGTCAAAACCGGCTGCCTGAATATACTGTTCCAATGTGATCTTTCCATTTCCGGTCGTTCCTTTTACAAGCCGATAAAGTCTGGTAGTGATACTGCATTCTTTTTTATATTTTTCAAGGTTCTCCCGCAAACCTGCAATCTGCCCCTGTTTTCTTAGATTGTCGGCGAGCCTGGAAGATATCTGACCATAATCCTTTTGTAAGACCTCTACCTTGTTATTCTGTGCACCAAGCACACTTTTTACAGTTTTCAGATCCATCATCGTCCTGCCCTCAGCATCCGCACGAGCCTGTTTCCACTGCCTGTCCGTGCTTTCTGCGGTTGTATGGTAGTCCATGATCTCTTTTTCCTCTTTTTGAATCTCCTCCTCTGGAACGACACAAGAAAGAAATTCATCCTGGTTCAAGAATCCTTTCGCCTTTAATCTGAACACGAATTCCCGTTGAAGTTCTGCTTCTTCTTCCCTGGTCTTGTCCAACGCTCCTTTCAGTTCCTTAATCGCAGAATGGATACCCGCCACCTCTGTCTCTGCAGCCTCTTTATTCCCGCGGGCTGTCTGAATCGCCTGCTCGATCTTAACTATCTCTGCCTGGTTTTCAGAGCGGACTGCCTGCGCCTGTTCCAGATTTTCATAAGGCAGCGTCTGCAGCAGCGACAGAGATGCCCTCTTTTCGGCAAGGAGGTTCTCATTCTTGTGCTGTTCTTCCGTCAAATGGTCTTTCTTCTCCCGAAGCTCTGCGGACTCTTTACCTGACGCCGTCTTAAGATCTTCCTGCGCCTGCTCCAGTTTCTGGCAATTCATCTCCAGCTCGTCAACACGGCCATCATATTTACGAATAATTTCTGTAATCTCATATTTTCCGTGTGAAATCTCCTCTATCAACTCCTCAAGTGGTATTCCGTCAGCCGAAGATCGCAAAAGATCATGACCGAGACATTTCTTTATATGTTCCATCAACTGTTGTTCTGCTGCCTGAACCGATGCATTCGCTTTCCCCGCTTCCTCCAGGGCTTTATTCTTCACGGTTTCGGCTTTCTCTGCCTTTTCGGACAATTTTTTACACTGTTCTTCTGTGATTGATCTTTCCGGGAGTGTTGCAAGCTGCGGATGATGCACCGAACCGCAGACCGGACAGGGC
>CAMWMT010000380.1 GCA_947175375.1 uncultured Clostridiaceae bacterium
TGTCTTAAAGGCAAGGCAATAATCCTCGTACATCCTGCAGATCGCTTCCTGATCTACTTTCAGAGCTGCAGTCTCTTCCGGGCTCAGGGACGCGAAATATTCTGCAGCAGCTTCTGCAGACCGCGACCGCTCCTCCTCACTCAGCACGATCTCTTCTTCTTCCGCCAGAAGGACCATGCTCTTCACCTGTGCAAGTTCGGAGATCACCTGACTCTTCAGATATTCCTCCATCGTCCCGTCTCCGATTGCATGTTCCCACATATCGATTCCATAGATGTTCTCATAAGCGCCCTTCTGGTTCATCAGGTAGATCAGCGCCTCGGAAAGCCCGCAGGATACGTTTCCGATCCGAAACAGTTCATCAGAAGCAAGTCCCGTTGTAAGCACAATCTTTGTATTGCTGCATCCTGACAACAGAAGGCACACCGCCAGTATCAGACTGGCTGCCCGATATCTTTTTCTACCTCTCACTCCGTACCTCCTCAAGGATCTGTTTCAGTACTTCAAGTACGCCGTCCTTTTCATAAGATGCCGCAACACGTCCTGCAGCTGACTTGATATCCGGATGAGACAATTCGGAGGCGTAGCTTCTTCCCGCCTGCTCCATCATGGAGATATCATTGTAGTTATCTCCAAATACCACCGTCTCTTCCGGCGTAATGGCATACTTCTCCTGCAGCCACCGAACCGCCTTTCCCTTGGTGGATTCAAAGTCGTTGATATCTACCCATCTGGCGCCGGATACGTTAATCGCAAACCTGTCCTTCCACTGCTCGTAGATCTGGTCATATATTTCTCTGGCTCCATTTTCACAGTACAGGCTCAGTTTGATACAAGAATCCGCATAGTTTTCTATGTGCTCTACAACCCTACCGCCACATTGATATTCATCAAATATCAGATGCCAGAATGTTTCATTCTTATCATCTGTATAATACCCGTCCCGGGTAGAAAGGAGCAGATGCTGTCCCGGGATATCTTTCAGTTCTTCTAAAAGTAAAAGAAGATCCTCCCGATCCAGCAAGATCTCTTTCTCTGTCTCTTTGTTCTTCTGGATACAGGCGCCGTTGTCTCCCAGATAGTAGATCCTGTCACTCAGCTCATGAAAGATTGCATCAATACCGCTCACATGCCTGCCGCTTGCCGCGCCAAACTGTACGCCCAGATCCAGCAGTTTCCGGATCACGACCATATACTCCGGATTCACATAATTCCCACCTTCCGGCACCAGCGTCCCATCAATATCACTTGTAATCAATCGAATCATTGTTTTCTTTCTTCCTTTATTGTAAATACTATAACAGTGTAATAGAAAACATCTGAAATCACAATGGATATTTTCTTAAATTTTAATGATTTTTTGCTTTTCATCTTTCCATGTTTATATTAGAATAGAGAAAAGTCAAACCTGAATGAAAGGAGTAACCTGATGAAAAAAGTATTAAAAACACTAAAAGCACTCGTAGCCCTTGGAGGAACCGCCCTCGCCGTAGTTGGAGGCATCTCCATCTATCATAAATTCTTCAAAAAAGAAGAAGATCTGGAAGACGCTTTCGATGATGAGGAACTGTTCGACGAGGAAGAAGATGATGCGGACACGTTCGACGAAGAAGAGATTTTTGAAGAAGACGAACCGGCTCCTGATGCAAACGAAGCTTCTGTAAAAGAAACGGAACCGGAAAACACCGTGTCCTCTGAGGATGCAGAGGAAGATCAGAAAGACGCATAGACTACCCTAGATATCCTTCGGTGTTGTCAGGAATGGTCGTTTGGAAACTCAGCCCCGACCGGATGATAAGCGCTCGTATGGAGTGTATCGGACAGTGAGTCGGTTTTGTCTGTCTCACCCGGACTTGAACATCCGTTTACGACAGACAAAACCGACTCACTGTCCGCTCCAATCCACACAGCACTGCTTATCATCCGGCCGGAGCTGAGTTCGTTCTGCATCTGCAGCAGTTCCTTCTCCCCAGCTCCTGATTAGAAGCCCTGCTGCCGTATGGATCTCCTCTTCTTTCATCGCCGCATATCCAAGGATGATCGTTGTCTCGTATTCTCTGTCATCCAGACAATACTCTGACAATGGATATACCCGAATTCCGACCTGTCCGGCACAAGCGATCAGTTCCTGTTCCGTCCTTTGATCTGCCATCTGCACCAGAAGATGTACCCCAGACCGTTCGCCAAAGATCTTTTTGATTCCTTTCATCTGTCTGAGTTCCGCCAACAGTGTATCGTGCTTATTCTTGTATAATGCCCGCATCTTGTTCAGGTGACGTTCAAAATATCCCCGTTCCATAAAAAGCTGAAGCATTTTCTGATCGGTTCTAGAAACCGTGCAGGAAAAACTCCTGCCCACCTGTTCATACCGTTCCAGAAGCCCCGCCGGAAGCACCAGATAACTGATTCGGAGAGACGGTGTGATTGATTTAGAAAAGGTCCCGATATAGATTACCTTTTGACATACATCGCTTCCCTGAAGCGATGGGATCGGTTTCCCCACGTACCGGAATTCACTGTCATAATCATCTTCTATGATGTACCGTCCTTCTTTTCTGGCAGCCCACTGCAGCAGCTCCTGCCGCCGCCTGACCGGCATCACAATGCCCATCGGATACTGATGGGAGGGCATCACATACGCGATATCCGCCCCGCTTTCCTGAAGTTCGTCCACATCCATCCCATACCGGTCCATGGAAACAGTACAGCATTCGTAACCGAGTCTCTGAAAAATATCATATGCATGCCGGTATCCCGGAGTCTCCATGGCAATCCGGTGTTCTGTCCCCAGCATCCTGGAAAGCAGCATCTGCAAATAATCATTTCCAGCCCCAATGATGATCTGAGAAGGCTGTGCATTGACTCCGCGCGCCTGATACAGATAGATACTGATGGCTTTTCGAAGCGCGTACTCGCCTTTCGGGTCGCCCAGATGAAACAATTCCTTCTGATCATCCTGCAGCACTTCCCTGCTCAGTTTCCTCCAGGTCGCATAGGGAAAATGCTCCAGGTCGATCCCATTTGGCGTAAAATCGTATCGATACTGATTTGTTTCTGTTATTTCGTTCTCTTCTGACATTGCAGGCGCCGAATCCAGATGATACAGCTCATCCATTTCACAGACAAAATAGCCCTTATAAGGAACAGACTCTATATAGCCCTCTGACAGCAACTGTTCATACGCCATCTGTGCCGTGCTCCTGCTCACATCCAGCTGCTCCGCCAGCATTCTCGTAGACGGCAGCTTCTCCCCGCATGGAATCTTCCCCCGACGGATCTCATCCTTCAAGTACTCATAGATCTGCTCATACAGGCTCTTCGTTCCTTCTCCGTCCAGGCTCAGCATGATCTCATACATAATGCAGTGTTTCCTCCTGTGCTGCCTCATAGACTGTTATGTTAGCAAGGTAGCGTAGAAAGAGGGGCTGTCGGAAAATGTACTCCCGGCTGTATGATAAGCAGCGCTGTGTGGATTGGAGCGGACAGGGAACAGGCTTTGTCTGTCTCAGGCGGACA
>CAMWMT010000381.1 GCA_947175375.1 uncultured Clostridiaceae bacterium
TGGTACATGAGATCGCACAGACATATGGGAATGGGTATGTACATTTGACGACCCGGCAGGGCTTTGAGATCGAGGGAATCCGTCTGGAGGATATGGACGAAATCAACAAAAAGCTGCAGCCGATCATTGAACTGTTGGAGATTAACCAGACCGATCCGGATACCGGATATCCGGCATCCGGGACCAGAAATATCAGTGCATGTATCGGAAATAATGTCTGTCCGTTTGCCAATTACAACACTGCAGAATTGGCGAAGAGAATCGAAAAGGCTGTCTTCCCCAATGACCTGCATTTCAAGATTGCATGTACCGGATGTTCCAATGACTGCGCAAAGGCGAGAATGCATGATTTCGGGATTATCGGCATGACGATGCCTCAGTACGATCCCAGCCGTTGCGTGAACTGCCAGGCATGTGTGAAGGGATGTAAGAGCCTGTCCGTCAACGCGTTGAGAGTGGAGAATTATAAGATTGTCCGGGATGAAGAAAAGTGTATCGGCTGCGGCGTGTGCATTACAAAATGTCCGACCAGAGCTCTGACGAGAAGTAAGAAAAAATATTATAAGCTTACGATCATGGGAAGGACCGGAAAGAAGAATCCGAGACTGGGTGAGGATTTCCTGGTGTGGGCGGATGCGGACAATATTGTCAAGATCATCTTGAATACCTATAAGTTCGTGGAACAGTACATTTCTCCGGACGCGCCGGCAAGGAAGGAGCACATCGGTTACATTATTGACCGGGTTGGCTTTGAGGAATATAAGAAATGGGCGCTGGAGGGCGTGGAACTGATGCCTGAAACAATCATGAAGAATTGTGTCTACTGGGATGGGATTCATTTTGAATAGAAAAAGATGGCTGGCAACGGCCATCTTTTTCTTCTGAAGCATATCATTATTCGTTTCTCTACACTTCATTATCAAAAGTATCTATGATTAAATGCATAAAGTATCGCTCTTGTATATTCAGCTTTTGTCCCTTTTTATAAATTAAACAGATGGGTAGTAAAAAAGGATCGTCCTGGAGGGTGAGAACTTTAATCTGGGACAGATCAGTTTCCATTACGTCATTCAGGATTACCCGTGCCGCCATATCGTCATTGGCTACTAAGTCAATGATTTGCCTCGGACGATCAGTGGTGTATGCGATATTGAGCGGGATACCGGCAGACTCAAACATGCTGCGGATATGTGTTCCCGGACGGCATCGTTTTTCTGGTACGATGAGTGGATAGTTGGCCAGATCCGTCAGAGCAACGGTGTCTTGCTGAGCCAGGGGGGAGAGTTGCTGGTTGACGATGAATACCTGCTTGAGAACATCCAAAGTAGTGGATTGAAACTGTGTCTCGTCACATGGACCATAGACAAGACCGAAATTTGCGCGGTTATCCCACACCATGGATTCACAGCTGCTGGTCCAGTCCTCAATATAATTGATCTCGAAGTCTTCACTTCCCCACAGTAATAATTGGCGAAGTTTTACAGGGATGCGGGTGATTAAATTCGTTGTGCATGCCACGGTGATCTGTCTTTTGGATTCATTGACAGTCTGGCAATACTGGTAGATGCGGTTGATATGTTCCATAGCGGCCTCGGATTCTTGGAGAAACAGAGTTCCTGCTTCCGTAAGCTCCAGCCCAGTGGAATTGCGATAGAACAGCTGGCAGCCCAGACTCTTTTCCAGGCGCTTCAGAGACAGGCTCAACCCCTGTTGAGATATATGCAGGTTTTCCGCTGCTTTTGACAGACTTCCTGCTCGACAGATTTCTCCAAAATATACGAGTTGATTGATATCCAAGGCTGGCACTTCCTTTGTAAGTCTTCTACAATATTATACAATACAAATATTTGTTGTGTCTATTCAATTTTTTGTTTATGGACACAACTTTTTATTGTGTATGATTTGTAATACATTACTCCATCAACTATTCGTAAAGTCTGCCGGAAATAGCGTTTATTGTAGAAAAAACGTATCGAGTTTAGAATGGTAATAACAGATAACGACGAAAGGTGGTGGTGATATGTCTGTTTATGCGGAACAATATCAAAACAAACTTATATTGCGGGAAAAAGTACCTGAGCTGATCCGCCCTAAGGAACGCATTATGTGTTATGGAGGTGCCGCCGGGTGCTTGAGCGTTCTGGATGAGCATAGGTTCCGGTTTGACCATGTGGAACTGTACACGATGTTCATGCTGAACAATAACTATGATTTTTTGAAACAGGATTGTCGGGATCATCTAAGCCATTACTCCACTTTTGTAAGTCCTTCTGTCCGGGAGAGATTAAAGGCAGGAGAGGCACAGGAGATTATTCTGACCCATTACAGTGATACGGATGCTTTAGTGTATGATCGGATCCAGCCGTCCACGCTGATGATCATGGTAACGCCCATGGACGAAGAGGGTTATTTTACGATGGGCTACAACAGCATTGGTCATATGGCAGCGCTGGAGATTGTCGATCAGGTGATCGTACAGGTCAACCCAAAACTTCCGCGAATTTTTGGTGAATGCAACCGTGTCCATATTAGTAAGGTCACAGCGATTTTTGAGGAAGAGACTGTATTACACACCGCGGAAGTCAAGCCTCATTCAGAAGTGGATCTTCAGGCGGCGCGTCTGATCGCTGAACGGATTCCGGATGGGGCTACCATCCAGATTGGCGTGGGCCGGGTGCCGGATGCCATCGGATCGCTATTATTTTCCCATAAAGACCTGGGAGTGCATACCGAACTGTTTTCCCAATCTCTGATGAAACTGATGAAAGCCGGCGTGGTGAATAACAGCAGAAAGACGCTACTGCCCGGAAAGACGATTTTCAGTTTTGCCGGCGGTATGCGGGCCACGCAGGAAATTTATGATTATGCGGATTGCAATGAGAATGTTGAGATGCGTCCGATTTCCTGGGTGAATGACCCTCGTGTCATTGCGGAAAATGATCATTTTGTTTCTGTGAATTCGGCTCTGGCAGTGGACCTTACCGGTCAGGTATGTTCTGAGAGTATCGGTCTGCAAACTTTCACTGGTCCCGGCGGGCAGTTGGATTTTGTACGGGGCGCCCGGTGGTCCAAGGGTGGCAGGTCTTATATCGTACTCAATTCTGTGACAGGGAAAAAGGAAGGAAATGTGATCTCCAAGATTTCTCTGGCGCTGCCTCTGGGTTCTGCAGTTACGACACCCAGAGCGGACGTTGACTGCATTGTCACGGAATACGGGGTAGCGGAACTGCGGTTCAAGAGCCTGGCGGAGAGGGCAAAAGCGTTGATTTCTATCGCTCATCCCATGTTCCGGGAAAAATTGACCAAAGAGGCTAAAGAAGCTGGCTATTTCATTTGAGATAAAAATAAAAATAAATGGAGGAATGCGACAATGAAAGAATTGAGGATGCACGGCAAGGGAGGTCAAGGCATCGTTGTCGGCGGTGAAACATTGGCAAATGCTTTTCTGAACATTGGAAAATATTTGGCTGTGATGCCGTCTTACGGCGTGGAACGGCGGGGTAGTGA
>CAMWMT010000382.1 GCA_947175375.1 uncultured Clostridiaceae bacterium
ATTTCCAGGAGGATGAATGGACGCAGGAGACAGCAGAACCGGAACCGGCGAAAACAGAGGATATGCAGGAACAGAAAGCGGCGGGGCGCAGGCTGGAAGGCGAAGATACCATCATGAACCGTATGGCGCAGTGGAAGTATTCCAAAGAGCAGAAAGACGAGCTGCATAAGATGATCGCACTCGGTATGCCCACAAAGACCATACTGGCGGTGTTCTATCCGGAAACGGATGTCATAAAGATGCGGGAGATCAGAAAGACGTTCGAGGCTCTGCAGCATTCGGGAGATCAGTGAAAGATTCTCCGTGGGAAGGTGGTGATTATAGCAATAACGTGTCGGGGAAAGCCCGATTAACCGTATTCCGGGGGAAACCCTGTTTTGATATAGCAGTTCAAAAACAGTTAAAACCAAAATGAAAAGGAGATTATTTTTATGCGTAGAATGAAGAATATTACAGAGACAATGACAGGAAAGAATGGATCAGCAAAGGTAAAAAAGGCGGCAGCATTATGCGGGACAGTTTATTTCACAATGAGCGCAATGTCCATGACCGTGCTTGCGGCAGGCACTGGAGCCGCTGCGATCACGCAGCCACTTGAAAACCTGAAAACGCTGGTGATCTCGGTCATCGGTGCGGTGGGTGTCATCATCCTTGCAAAAAATGTCATGGAGTTTGCACAGGCTTACCAGCAGCAGGATTCTTCCACCATGAACTCGGCACTGAAAGGAATCGTAGCCGGAATTATGATGGCGGGTATCTCTACAGTCCTTTCTTTTCTCGGCTTCTAAGAAAAACAGCAGCAGGAAGAGGGCGGCTTAAATGCTGTCCTTTTCCGGAAAAGAAAGAGGTGAGGAATAAATGGATATTTTCAAGCTGGGGGAAAAGATACTGGAACTGCTGCAGATCGTGTTCGGCTTCTGGAACAACCAGGTAGGTCTTGTATTTGCCCTGCTGGGGCAGTCCCCGGTAAATTTCAAGGGCGGCGGCCCATGGGCACTGGTAGAAAGAGTGGAACCGGTATTTGTGGCGGTAGGTTCCTCCCTTGTGGTGTTGTTCTTTGTGATCGGATTCTGTGCGGAGAGCGTGGACGTGCGGGAGGAAATGCGTTTTGAAGCAATCCTGCGTATGCTCATCAGGCTCGGGCTTGCAGAATGGCTGGTAGCAAATAATGTGACGATCATGAAGGCATTCTTCAATACGATCGGAAACCTTGTAAATACACTGTCGGCGGGGCATTATACCACGCTTACCATTGACAGCGCACAGGCGAATATCATAAAGGATCTTGGTTTTGGTGAGGGGCTTATCATGCTGATACTGGCAGCGTTATTAAGCGTTATTGTCATTATCTGCGGTTTCTTTATGATATACACGGTATACTTCCGGTTTTTGAAGATCATGGTCATCGTGCCGATCGGCTCCATTGCCTTTTCCACGCTGGCAGGCAACCGGAACGTGGCAAATACGGCAAGCACCTATGCAAAATACTTTTTATCTGTGGTGTTTGAAGCAGTCACAATGGCGCTGGCGATCATGCTGTGCAATGCCTTTATCAGTGCGGGGCTTCCATCCTTTACGGGAAGCTATTCGGACTGGGCAAAGACGCTGATCTATCTGTGTGAGATGACCTTTACGATCGCCCTTACGGTCGGAAGCGTGAAAGGGGCGCAGTCACTTACCGGCAAAGCGCTGGGATTATAGGAGGAGAGTATGGAAATAAGACCATTAACAGAAACAGAGCGGAAATACACTTATACACAGGATATGCAGATACAGGGGCAGACAGGATGTATCGGGCATCTGAGGGGAGATTTTGGCAGGAACGGGAACGGTTTTTTCACTACATGGGACGACCACCGGAGCCAGTGGAAAACGGATGAGTTTAAGGCAGAGCTGGATGATGTGATCAATGCCCTGCGTTCAGATGAATATGGACTTCTGCAGAACCGTTCTGCTATGAGGAAATATGCGGCGCAATTCCCGGAAAGCTGTTTTGAGGGAAACTACAGTACAGAGTATGGATTCCGTGCAGAAACAGAAAAACATGCTTTTCTGATACGCTGCAATCCTGTGGAGGGGGATTATAATTTTTACTGCTATTGTCATGTGAAGGAATGGCTGGACCATCACATCAGGGAAGCAGAGAAGGGAATCCGCTTTATCGACAGCAGGTATAAGGAACTGTTTTGCATCGCAGATGGGGAGAAGATCACGATCACGCGTCCGGACGGCAAAAAGCAGGAGCACATCTGCCGTTATATCGACGAGTATCATACACAGGTTGGGAACCACCTGTACCACATCTGCCAGTTTGCAGAGATCATGGAAAGGAACGGCGCAAAATATGAGCCTGCAGAGCCGGAGGGAAAAGAACAGGAAGAGACGCTGGAGCTGGAAACTATGTTTGGGCCTATGCAGGTGGTGCTGACGGTCAATACCTACACAGACAATAAAAGCCTTTATGTAGGGCTGGCAACCATAGAGAACGGATTTCCGGCACCATATGGAAATGTAACGGTAAATCTGATCAAGGATGTTCCTGCCTACTGTGCCTTTGTGGATACCAACAATATGCCGGAGCTTAAAGATTTTCTTGCGAAATATGGGATTGCAAAGCCTATGGGACTGGAACAGAAGAGCGGATACTGCAGTTATCCCCTTTATCTGTTTGATGAGAAAAAGATGCGTGAACTCTGTCCTGACGGTATGGCGGTATATGAGCAGGAAAACGGGCTGGATAAGAAACGGGAGAAAAAAGAAAAGAGCAGATAGAAACAGACAGGAGGTGTTCTGGATTGGTAATCGAAATCAATAAGGATATAGACCGTTATAAGGAATCCGTGCTCATGGGGCTGACTGCAAAACAGCTGATCTTCTCCGTGGCTTCCGTTGCGGCGGGCGGCGGGATCGTGCTGCTTTTGTATCGTTATATCGGTCTGACTCCCAGTGTATATGTGGCGATCCCGGTTGCCGCGCCGATCGCACTGGGAGGATTTTATTCCTTTAACGGCATGGGGTTTTATGAGTATATGGAAAGGAAGATGCGTATGCTCTTCTCAAACCATCCGCTTGTGTATGTCTCCACTGAAGGAGAGGAGACCATCCGTGAAATCCGCATGGAGGAAGAAGCAAGGAAAAAAGCGGATAAAAAGAAGCAGAAAAGCAGGGGAAAGAAGAAATCCTGCAAAAAAAGAAAGAAAGAGAGGAATCGGAAATGAGGAAGAAAAAGACATGGAAAGCAGTAGCAGGGGTCATCGCAGTAGCAGCCGCGATCAGTGCGATCGTATATAAAGTGAGACATTAGGAAAAGCAGGAAATAACAAAAATGGAATAACAGACCTTAACGGGTTGGAAAGTTCCGGTATCATGCAGCCGGATCTTCCGGCTGCAATGCCCTTCGAGGCATAGAACAGGAGGTCAGATTTGGGCTTATTTGCAGACGGATTCAAGGAGCTGAAGAAAGCAGGGGAACCGCTTTACAGGACTCCGAAATCCATACAACAG
>CAMWMT010000383.1 GCA_947175375.1 uncultured Clostridiaceae bacterium
GGAGACAAAAATGTATTCCACCACTCCAAAAAAAAGGCATAAAGGAGCTTAGTCCCCATAAAAACCTTTAATTTAAATGCCGATTGTAAGCCGAATCTGCATTATATGGTTGATATCACTGCAAGGCTGGAAGCTATCAAAACCATGGTCGATCAGGGAAAATATTTTACGATCAACCGTGCCCGCCAGTATGGAAAGACCACTACTTTACAGGCATTAGAAAAATTTCTGCAAAAGGACTATCTTGTTATAAGTCTTGATTTCCAGATGCTGAGCTCTGCAGATTTTGAGACTGAGATCACATTTGTAGAAGCATTTTCGGGAGAATTATCTGATGCCTTCTCCCATATGAAACAGCTTCCTTCGGACATTCGTGAACAAATCCGTCTGTTTTCAGAAGGAAATAAGGAAAAAGCCAGACTTTCCAGATTATTTCGGATCCTGAGCAGGTGGTGCAGTAACTCTGACCAGAAGATCATACTTATTATAGACGAAGTTGACAATGCTTCCAATCATCAGGTATTTCTTGATTTTCTCGCACAGCTGCGTGGCTATTATATCCAGAGAAAAAAGAAACCAACTTTTCATTCTGTAATCCTTGCAGGCGTATATGATATTAAAAATATGAAACGGAAATTCAGGGATGATTCCGAACAACAGTGGAACAGTCCCTGGAACATTGCGGCAGATTTTCTGGTAAACATGAGTTTTTCGGCAGATGATATTGCCGGAATGCTTCAGGAATATGAAACAGAACACCAGACAGGAATGAAGATCGAAGAAATATCCGGACTTCTCTATAATTATACCTCCGGATATCCTTTCCTCGTTTCAAGATTATGTAAACTGATGGATGAGCGAATTTCAGGAACACCTGTATTTCCATACAAAAGCAGTGTCTGGACCAGAAACGGTGTTTTAGAAGCCGTCAGAATACTGCTGTCCGAGAAAAACACTTTATTTGAGTCTGTCATCCACAAACTTCAGGATTACCCCGAACTGAAGTCCATCCTTCATGATCTGCTCTTTTATGGACATGATATCGCGTACAATCCTGACGACAGTGTTATTGATATGGCTCTCATGTTTGGATTTGTCAAGACAGACAAAGAACGAATCGTTGTAGCCAACCGGATATTTGAAACCAGAATCTACAATTATTTTCTCACATCAACACAGATGCAAAATATGGATCTGTACAAAACGGCTCTGCAGAACCGCAACCAGTTTATTGAAAACGGGCATCTGAATATGCGTCTGGTGCTGGAAAAATTTGTGATCCATTTTGATGATCTGTACGGAGATCAGGAACAGGCATTTCTGGAAGAAGACGGACGACGGTATTTTCTCCTGTACCTGAAACCCATCATCAACGGAACCGGCAATTACTATATCGAATCCCGAACACGCAATATGGAACGGACAGACGTAATCGTTGACTATAACGGAGAACAGTTTATCATAGAATTAAAGATCTGGCGTGGAGAAGCCTACCACACAAGAGGCGAGAAACAACTTCTCGAATATTTGGACTACTATCATCTAGACAAGGGATATATGCTCAGCTTCAATTTTAACAAAAAGAAACAGATCGGAGTCAAAGATATTCAGTTAGGAAAACGACATATTACAGAGGCCGTAGTATAAGCACGGCCTCTCTGTCCGTCACCCGATTCATCAACCCTCATTCAAACAAACTCATCTGATGCCCTTGCTGCTTATCTTCAAACCGGGACAGTTCTTCCCACAGGTGATCCGTCCGTGTCTCAATCCCGTAGGACTTGCATTCGCTGTAGAAAATCCGCATCAGTTCCTTCTGCCTGGGACTTGGAATCTGATACAGATTGCCATACCGCCGGATATACTGCTCCTTCATGCCTGGAAAATGCCGGTCCAGCTGCTGATAGAAATATTCCCTGTTCCCTTCCCGAAGCGTCAACCCCATGCCAAAGCAGAGGATGCCATATACACCAGCATCTGCACACTGGTGGATGATGTTTCTGATATTTTCCTTCGTATCGTTGATGAAGGGAAGGATGGGACTCAGCCACACGATGGTGGGAATTCCTGCATCTTTCATCGCCTTCAGCACATGTACCCTCTCCCTCGTCGTGCATACGCCCGGCTCGATCTTTTTACAGAGCGCATCCTCCCAGGTGGTCAACGTCATCTGAACCACGCATCTAGTCCTCTCATGGATATCCTGCAGGATATCCAGATCCCGCAGGATCAGGTTCGATTTGGTCAGGACCGAAGCGCCGAAACCATACTGCCGAATCAGCTCCAGGCTTCTTCTGGTATAGCAGAGTTCCTTCTCCAGCGGCAGGTACGGATCACTCATGGCGCCGGTGCCAATCATACATTTTTTCCGTTTTCTCCGAAGCGCCACTTCCAGAAGCTCCAGAGCATTTTCTTTTACCTCGATATCCTCAAAAGCATGATCCATCCCGTAGCAGGTACTTCTGGAATCACAATAGATACACCCGTGCGAACAGCCCCTGTACAGGTTCATCCCGTTCTTCGCCGACAGGATCCCTTTTACTTTTACATAATGCATCCTATTTTTTCTTCTTCCTTTTCTTCGGCTCCGGCAGCGCTTTTACGGTCTCCCGGACCAGCCGTTTCATAAGTTCCCGGTCATCCAGTTCATCCACGAGAAAATGTGGTTTTGCCCCCTCATAGGGCGGCGCTTCCTTAAGGTTCGGGCGTATCTTCCGCCCCTCCTCTGTGATCTTTATAAATAACTGATCATCGCAGATCAGCCCGAAAATCTTCCCGTCACAGTACACGCCGTAATCTCCGAACATCTTCCGGCAGGTGATCTGTCCTGCATCCTTCATCTGTTCCGCTGCATAAGTTACAAATTCCGCTTTTGACGCCATAACTGCTCTCCTCTTTCTGATATGATCTCCCGGTAGCCCGCCGCCAGGCTTTCTTCCCACAGAACAAGTATATCACAAAAACAGGACAATAGTATGACATGTTTTCACCTGGACACCGAATTTGACGTCCGGGGAAAAACCATGTTACAATGAATAGCAAAGAGGTGAGGATAAAAAACACACAAGAAAGGAAAATGCCTATGCTCCACGAAAACAGTACCATCAGCGTAGTAAAAAAAGAAGTTCTCTACCATGTAGCCAAAGCGGCCTTTGAAGGAAATCTGGATAAGATCGAGGCTACCCTGCCCTATGAGATCCTGCCCGGAACCACGCCTACCTTCCGATGCTGTGTCTATAAGGAAAGGGAAATCGTCCGCGAAAGAATCATGCTCGCCAAGAATATAAACCCAGAAAACGGCGAACCCTGCCAGAACACGGTAAAGATCATTCCTGCAGCCTGCGAGAACTGCCCCATCACCCGTTTTACCGTAACAGATAACTGCCAGAAATGCATGAGTAAAAAATGTATGCACGCATGCCGTTTTAACGCGATCACCATGACCAGCACCAAAGCCTCCATCGATCCGGATAAATGCAAAGAATGTGGACAGTGCTACAC
>CAMWMT010000384.1 GCA_947175375.1 uncultured Clostridiaceae bacterium
GTCCAGCCAGCACAGATAATTCAGATATGCGATACCCAGTACGGATTCTCCACCTCTGTCATCCATGGACAAAAACGCCGGAAACACCTCACACACATACCGTTCCGTAAACAGCGCCTGAGCCACTATACGTTCTTCCAGTTCCGGCAAAGACAGGCCAAACTGTTCTCCCGCTCTCCAAAGCTTCAGAAGTTCTCTGGTATCTCCTGGTCCTCTCTCTGCCAGAAGCCGGATAATCCGCCCGGTATACAGCCCTTTGTCAAATACCTGCTCCGCCAGAGGAAGCAGCAAATTCCTGGAAGTCTGCCCTTCTTCCATCAGCCGCTCCAGAAACCTCAGTAAAAGCTTCGCATCCACCTCGCGGCACCCTGTCTTCCACAAAAGGCGTATGGCATCCCCGTCTTTTTTAAGCAGGATCAGCGTCTCTATGTAGGAAGCCTGATGTTTTCTGGATAGCCTGAGTACTTCTCCGTCGGAAAACAGCAGACGCTCATTGATCTGCTCCAACCTGCGGTGTTTCCTCTCATAATTCAACAGTTCGATCTTTAACTGCTGTTGGTAGGATTCCCGAATCCGCCCATCTTCCAGAAGCTTCCATGCAAGCGTCAAGTTTTCTCCGCTCAGTCTGTGCCTTCCTTTTCCGTCCAGCAGATAAAGATTCAGTCCCAGATGATCTTTCAGCTTTTCGGTACAAAGCTGCAGAAATTTTGGTTCAATCATCAGACGTTTCCGCTCGTATGGCACTGTGTTCTGATGCCTTTTTCCTTGTTCATCCACAAGAAAGATCTTTGCATCTTCCGTATAGACCGGTATGCAGGCGCATCCTCCCGTCATTGGAACGGATATCATCTCTTCCAGCTGCTCATAACGAACCTCCACCTGCCGGATCCTTTTTTCCTGGCAGGTTATCTTTTGGAGGAATAAAACATCCGCTAGCGCTTCCAGCAGCTTCTTCTCCAGCGTTTCTGCAAGCAGACATCGTCCATACAGCCACGCCAGAGACTCATTCAGCTTCCGCTCCCGAAGCTGTTCCAGCAGAAATTCCTGCAGAAACCTTCGATGCTCTTCATAGACCGGTTCACCCGGGTTACCGTATCGGACCAGGTTACAGTAAAACTCTGTCTTCTGTTGGCTGGACAGTGTATTGTGGTAATGAAAATAGAGAAGCACCTGTCTTGGAAGAAGTTTCTGATAATCCTTCGGCAGCGCATAGATAAAATATTCATAAAGATTGGTAATCTTCGCATCCCACTCTACACCACGCTCATACCACTCAAAAGCCTCTGCATCCGTCCGCTGTCCCCGGATATAGACCGAGCAGACCGCGCCGGCTGTCTCTTTGGATGGATATACCTGATAGCATGCCTTTAAAAGACGGGCCGCCAGAGGAGACCATCTCTTGATCCTCACCGCCTGAGCCGCCACAGCCTGGGCCACTTCTTTCGTCAGAAGCCCGCAGGAAGCTGCCCATCCAAAAACCTGCAGGGTAAACCGGTCAAGCCTGCTAAAAAGCGCCATATCTTCTTTCAGGACGGAAAATGCTTCCTGGTACAGAAGCCGGTTTCTGGTTCCTGCACGATACTGCCTATCCAGTACCATATACCGGACCTGAACATTTTCCCACAGCTTTACATCCAGTTCTAGCAAAAATGCAGTCACCATCCAATTTTCCGGCTGTTTCTGATAGATCCTCTGAAGCTGCGACACCGCCAGGCCAGTCACTTCCTCATCTGCCCGATACAGGCTGTTCACATACAAAAAAACTGCCCGTACCGGCATCTCTTTCTGCTGAAGCAGACGAGTCTTCTCGTATTTTTTAAGAATCCATCCTGCCTCCTCTTTTCTGTCTTCCCGAAGCATGACCCACGCATCCAGAAGCGGAAAGAGCGGAGACTCCGGATCTGTGGCTGTCAGGCTGTCGGTCAGCGCACGAAGCTGTTCATTCGCTTCCTGCCTGCTTATGACTTCCCTCCGCTCTTTTTCCAGCACGATCTGGATTTCTGTCAGAGCATTCTCCGTCCGCCGTTTCGCCTTCCATTCATCACTTCGTCCTTTTCCCATGCGGTATACCGGCAGTTCTGCTTCTCCTGCCAGCAATATGGGAAGTTCTTCCTCCGGTTCCTCCTGGGGCACTCTGCCTTTGATCTGCACTTTGACCGGGAGTTCATATTCTCCTGCGCTAGTCTCAAACCAGATACGTCCTTCCAGCCTCTCGCCTTCTTTCAGGCACTGCGGCTGATAGGTATATTCTATCCTTGCAGCTCTGGCAAAAAAGCTGTCTCCACGCAGGGCCATACCCGGAATCCGGGTATGCACATATCCCTTGATTCTTCGTTCATCACTGGAAGTGACTACAAAACTCCCTTCTACCGTCTCCCATAGCTCCGGTTCCAGTATAAGCTCTTCCGGTTCCATCCGAAGTTCAGGCTGGTCATATGCAAATACTCCATTAAATAAATCAATGATCTTCTCTTTCATGTAAACCCCGTTGCTTTTTCAGCATTTTGGTATATAATGGTCTCGTATCATTATAGCACTCATCGGCTGCATCATGCAACCATGAGGGCCGGCAAGTGAGGAAAACAGATGAAACACAATACAAAACTAGAAGGAAAAGAACATTTTCACGGAAGTGATCTGGAAAAGATCGAAAAATATTTTGGGATTCCTAGGGAAAGCATCACCGGCTTCGGAGCCAATGTCAACCCACTGGGCATCTCACCGAAAATGAGGAAAAATCTGGCGGAAAGCCTGGATGTCATCACATCCTATCCGGATCCGGATTATACAGAACTTAGAAAACATATTGCAGGATATACCGGATGCCTGCCAGAACAGCTTCTGGTCGGCAACGGCTGCACGGAACTAATCTCGCTGTTCATACAGGTCCTGAAGCCAAAAAACACGCTGATCGTCTCCCCTACCTATTCCGAGTACGAAAGAGAGATCCGACTTTCTGGGAGAGAAGTCCAGTATTATGCGCTGCAGGAATCCTCTGACTTTCGTCTGGATGTGGGCGATTTCTGCCGAGCACTGGCATACAGGCCGGAATTGTGCGTTCTTTGCAATCCGAACAATCCCACTTCAACTGCCAGCACTCCGGAAGAGATCCGGCAGATTCTGGCATGCTGCAAAGAGCAGGGAACTTTTGTCATGATTGATGAGACCTATGCAGAATTCGCACCAGAGGATCTCAGCGTCTCTTCTGTGAAGCTTTTGAAAGAATATGATAACTTTGTCATCCTGCGCGGCATCTCAAAATTCTTCGCCGCTCCGGGACTGCGGCTTGGCTATGCCATGACAGACGCCCTTTCGCTGCTTGCTTCCGTCAAGGAAAGACAGAATCCATGGACACTCAACAGCCTGGCTGACGCGGCAGGTTCACTGATGTTTACTGACACAGAATATATCGAAAAGACAAGGAACTTAATCTCCTCCGAACGGGAACGGATCTATCAGGAACTCCTGACCTGGAAGCACATTAAAGTCTATAAACCA
>CAMWMT010000385.1 GCA_947175375.1 uncultured Clostridiaceae bacterium
ATGGCATCCTTTACGAATTCCCGAAGCCGGCGGTCCGCCTTTTTCCTGCTCCACTGTATCCAGGAGATCTCATTGTCCTGACACCATGCATTATTATTTCCCTTCTGGGAATTGCCCATCTCATCTCCGCCATAGATCGCCGGAACTCCCTGAGACAGCAGCACCAGAAGAAACGCGTTACGGACCTGCCGGTCTCTTAGCTGCTTTAACTTTCTGGAAGAAGCCGGACCTTCTTCTCCGTAATTACAGCTCCAGTTATAACTGTTCCCGTCCCTGTTCTCTTCCCCGTTGTCCTCATTGTGCCGGATATCATAAGCAACCGTATCTGCCAGGGTAAACCCATTATGGCATGCCATATAATTGACCACCGCACACTGTCCGGGATTCCGGCGCATGCTCCAGGCGACCTGCCCGAGCATCTCTTCATCCCCTCTCAGGAACCGTCTGGACTTCTGAAGGAAATCGTCATTATATTCCGCAAGCCTTCGGTATGCCGGCCTGTAGTCCGGTTCATAGCATTCCCCAAGCGGAAGGGTTTCACTCATGATCTTTATACAGGAAAGCTGCGGGTCACAGACCAGGCTTCCGAGCGGAGTACCCTGGCTGTTTATATGAACCCCGTCAATATGATATTCCGCTGCCCAGTAACGAATGCAGTCCTGGATCAGATGGGGATTCGTCCTTGTAGGAAAATGAAATTCCAGGATCAGTTCGATGCCATTCTTATGTAATTCTCGTACCAGCTCCTTTAGTTCCCGTACCGGATCTCCCGATGCGCTGTAGGACGCCTTAGGCGCATAATAATACGCATCCCCGTATCCCCAGTAATTAATCTGTTCCCCAGAGCTCCTGCTCACTGGTCTGTGTTTTCTGGCCGGTTTCTTCTTCTCATATTCTGCAAATTCATATACCGGCATCAGTTCCAGCTGCGTGATCCCCAGGCTTTTCAGATACGGGATCTTTTCTTTTACGCCTGTAAACGGTCCGGGATGGCGAGTTTTAGAAGACGCATCCATGGTAAAGCCCCGGACGTGTGTCATATACAGAATACATTCCTCATATGGAAGCATCAGCGGCCTGTCCCCCTGCCAGGAAAACCGGTCGCTCCGTATGCCTGAACGCAGAGAATGCGCACCTTCCAGACGGGTTCCCCACTTCTCCCTGCCGCAGATCACCTTCGCACACGGATCCGGAGTCACTTCCCCATCTACCAGATAATTATATTCATATTCATTCATCGGAAACCGGCTGATCTGCATGGCGCAGATATCTCCAAACCGCATTTCCTCTGTAAATGGAAGCTCTGCCGCGACCTCTTCTGTTCCTTTTTTGTACAGAAGCAGGCGACAGTCCTTCCTGTCATGTACCACTACTGCAAAATTAATGTTCTTCCCATTTTTAGTCACTCCCTGATGAGCCGGATTCCCGGCCTCGATGCGATAATCAAACATAGTATTTTACCCTTTCCCCTTCAGCAGTCGACACTTTACCCAATTATAAAAAGTATAACACTCAAACGGCTTTTTTGCAAATACTATTGCGAATATCAAACAAAAAACATGGGATGGCTGAAAATGCAGTCCCGGCTGTATGATAAGCAGCGCTGTGTGGATTGGAGCGGACGGAGGACAGGTTTTGTCTGTCTCAGGCGGACATAACATGTCCGAATGAGGCAAACAAAACCTGTCTTCTGTCCGATACACTCCATACAAGCGCTTATCATACAGCCGGGACTAACTTTCCCGACAATCCCATGTTTTTCTGTTACTGCTGATCTGTCTGCTTCTGTGATTCTTCCTGAACTGTTTTTTTCTTTTTCCTGTTGAAGATGCCGATCCCCTTCTTTTTATAGACTATTCGACGGATCAACAGCACAATTACGGCGATAAACAGAATCCACACTGCCAGTATGGGTGAAGAACCAACCAAAGCAATGACGAATTCCCGCAGTCCATTTCCGACCATATACAGGCTGTCACCGAACCGCTCTGCGATCTCTTCAAAGAAAGTCTTCTTACCGGTCTCCGTGATTCGCTCGACTTCAGTGACAGACAGATATACCGTGCTGTAATCAATCCGATTGTCCAGAAGACGTATCTGGCTTCCGTAATTTTCCAGTTCATAACGAACTTCCGAAAGCCTGTTCTCAATAGCCAGAAGATCCTCCAGATTCTCTGCTTTTTCCAGCAGCTCCAGCAACCGGTCCTGTTCGGTCTCCAGCGCTTTTTTATGGCTTTCCACATCTATATACTGTAGAGTCACGTCCTCAACGCTCTCATTTTTATATGTGATATTCCCAAGTCCACCGACCACTTCAATAAACTCATCCAACCGGTCTGACGGAACACGCACCGTATATTCAGAGCTTCTGGTGCTGTTGTAGTAATAACTGTTCCCCCACATGGAAGAACTTTCGATATAACCATCCATCTCCTGGACTTTCTTTGCAAGTCCGTCAATAAGTGTGTCAAATTCCTTTGTCTGCATCTCCAGACGCACGGTCTTGATCAGCTTTCGTCCATTCTGTACCACCGGATCGATACCATTCTCGGAAGTAATCGTACCGCCGGTACCGGCATCCATTTCCGCCATGTCAGCATATTCCGCTTCTGCCACCTCCGCCGGCATCGCCGTATCCATTGCCGCTTCCGATGCCGCATAACTGTTGCTGGAAGCTCCTCCTGACATCTTGGAACTTCCGCAGCCCGTCACTGCAAGCAGCAAAAGTCCGGCAAGCCATAATGCTGCCACTCTGTGTCCTTTTTTCCTGTAATTACTTTCCATGCTATTTCCTCCCTATTATAGTTCCGCATCTACCACTCAGAATATCTCTTTCTCTCACTCTTCCATCGTTCTCTTGAATACTTCCTCGAAGGTAAATTCCACGCTGAGCAGGCCCTGGTCCGTATCCGTGATCAACCGGTATTGACTTGCATCATAATCGATCTGATATTCGGACAGATCGATCTCCTCATCTACCGCCATACCTGCTTCCAGCGTAAGCCATTCTTCTTCGCTTTCAGATTCTGACGGAATCCGATACCATGCATCCTCCAGCCACACCTCCAGATCATAGCGATCCAGATACAGAATATCCTCTTCTCCTGTATTACCAATCGTCAGAATCAAAACAGGATTATTCTCATCCAGAACCGGACAATTCACCAGTGTTGTCACGTTTTCCAGCCGTTCAGGCACCTCCTGCACCCTGGCAGGATAGATCGTCTGATTACAATAATCTTTCCCGGACTGCTCCCCGGCTGTTTCAGGAGATCCTGCTTCCAAAGCACTCTCTTCTGCCTCTGCACTTTCCAAAGCTCCGGTCCCCAGATCTGCATCTTCTGCGATTGTCTCTTCAGCTTCTGCAGGGGCCCCTGCTGTATCTGCGCTCTGACTTTTGCCCGAATTACCAATCTGGCCACTCACATGGTAAAACAGCCATCCACATACACAGAACACAAGGATACAGGCAGCCCATTGTCCATATC
>CAMWMT010000386.1 GCA_947175375.1 uncultured Clostridiaceae bacterium
ATCTTGCTCGCCACCAACGTGCATTCGTTCCCCTTCATCTCCTGGAAGATCCGGATGATCGCTTCCAGCTCTGTGGCTGAAAGGGTACTGATTGCAGACTGCACGATCTGTTTTCTGCGCTCCTCCTCCGCATTTTCTTCATTCACCGAGCGCATCATCTCCAGTCCCACGACCGCCGTTCCATATTCACTCAAAATGATGTCATCAATATCATAATCTTCTGTTGATTTATATAAGAACAGCGTTCCCAGCCGTTCTCCCGCGATATCAATCGGCGTAACCAGCGCCTGGTAGCTCCGGATATTTTCCACTTCAAATCCCAGAGTCCGGAGATTGACATTTTCCTGTGTGGACAGGATTCCCAGAAGCCGCTCATTCAGAAGAGGGTCAATCCTGCTCCCCACCCGATCCACGATCAGTTCGTGAAGCTCTTCCACTCCTTCCCACCGGCTGCTTCCCAGCACCTTTCCCTTTCTGCTGATCACAAGCACATTCGACAGCAGGATCTCTGACAATATCTTACAGATATCGTTAAAGACCACTTTGCTGGAACTGTTGTTATGCAAAAGTCGGTTGATCTTCCTTGTCTTATCCAGTAACTGTACACTCATCTTCCTGTCTCCTGTCCATATCCCTTATTGATCCGGGCAGTTCCCGGATGCCGTCTCGATAGACTCGTGAGCATATTCATCTGCCATTTCCCATGATACATAACGGCATGCTCACTCGTTATACATCTCATTGTTGGCAAAACTTTTCGTTCACGAGTATATATCATCGAGCAGGGGAAATTTTCTCCCTACTCGCGCACGGCCCACATGCTGCGTCAGCAACAAACTTCCATATGTAGGCCTGTGCATAAATAAAGTGCAGCCACGATCGCAGCCGCACTTTGGATATTATCATAATATCTGACAGATTTCAATTCCTATTTTGAATTTTCTGTCACCTTTTCTTTTTCAGCCTCCGGCTTTTTCCAGGAGATATAATCACAGTCCGGATACCCTTCACAACTGTAGAATTTCCGTCCCTTAGAGGAACGCCGAAGCACGATTTCTTTTCCGCATTTGGGACAGGATACGCCAATCTTCTCCAAATAAGGCTTCGTATTCCGACAGTCTGGAAATCCGGGACAAGCCAGGAATTTCCCATGGGGACCATATTTGATCACCATATATTTTCCACACTGGTCACAGACCACATCACTGACTTCATCTGCAATCTGAACCTTCTGAAGCTCCTCTTCCGCCCGACATACTGCCTCATTCAGATCCGGATAAAAGTTACTGACTACCGTCTTCCAGCTTACCTTCCCTTCTTCCACCATATCCAGAAGGGATTCCACATTCGCTGTAAAATCAGCCTCCACAATGCTGGGGAATGCCTGTTTCATCATATGATCTACGACTTCGCCGATCTCGGTCAGATACAGATTCCGTCCTTCCTTCGCCACATAGCGTCTGGCAATGATTGTGCTGATCGTCGGCGCATAGGTGCTTGGTCTTCCAATGCCAAGTTCCTCCAGAGTCTTCACAAGTGCGGCCTCTGTATAATGCGCAGGCGGCTGTGTAAAATGCTGTTTGTCCTCCAGGTCCTTCAGTGTAAGCACAGAATCCTTTCCGAGCGCCTTTACCAGAGTGACATTTTTGCTCTTCTCCTCCTCATCCTGCACATAGACAGACAGGAAACCATCAAATGCGACCGTGGAAGCCGCCACTGTGAAACGATATCCATTCCCATCGATCTTTACCGAGGTCGTATGGTATCTGGCATCCGCCATGCAGCTCGCCGTAAAACGTTTCCAGATGAGCTGGTACAGACGGAACTGGTCTCTGGACAAAGATTCCTTTAAAGATGCCGGGGTACGGCGAATATCTGTTGGACGGATTGCCTCATGGGCATCCTGTATCTTTTTCTCTGGCTCTTTCTTTTTCCTGTTATTTTCCTCAGGAAGATAAGCCTCTCCGTAAGACTCCCGGATATAAACGGTAGCCGCCTCCTGTGCCTCTTCTGAGATACGGGTGGAATCGGTACGCAGATACGTAATGATACCAACCGTTCCCTGCTTCCCGATATCAATTCCTTCATAGAGCTGCTGGGCCAGCCGCATGGTCTTGGAGGTGGAAAAATTCAACACCTTCGACGCTTCCTGCTGGAGCGTACTGGTCGTAAACGGCAGAGGCGCTTTTTTCAGACGCTCCCTGTCTTTTACCTCCGTAACGGCAAATTCTGCATCCTTTACTGCCCGAAGAATCTCCTCCATCTCCTCCCGGGAGTGAATCTCCAGCTTCTCTTCTGTTGTTCCGTAGAACTTTGCAGACAGGGGCTTCTTCTCTCCCTTTACGTCAAAACCTGCTTCCAGCGTCCAGTATTCTTCCGGAACGAACGCGTTGATCTCCTCTTCTCGATCAGCGACCAGACGAAGAGCTACCGACTGCACCCGGCCCGCGCTCAGTCCCCGTTTCACCTTTGCCCACAGAATGGGACTGATCCGATATCCCACCATACGATCCAGCATCCGCCTTGCCTGCTGTGCATCCACTAGATCCTGATCAATCTCCCGGGCATGTTTGATGGATTCCTTCACCGCCGTCTTTGTGATCTCATTAAATGTGATCCGGTATATTCTCTTCTCATCTAGGTTCAACGCCTTTGACAGATGCCAGGAGATCGCCTCTCCCTCACGGTCCGGGTCTGTTGCGAGATAGACTTTATCCGCCTTCTTTGCCGCTTTCCGAAGCTTCGCCAGAATGTCTCCTTTTCCGCGAATCGTGATATATTTCGGTTCGTAATCATTATCTACATCAAAACCAAGCTGGCTTTTGGGCATATCCCTTACATGCCCGTTGGAAGCCATGACCTCATAATTCGATCCCAAAAATTTCTTTATGGTCTTCACCTTGGCAGGTGACTCTACGATAACAAGATATTTTGCCATTGGTCATCCTCAATCTGTTCTTACATAATCATTCTTTCGGATCTCCCGGATGCATCCCTTCAGCTCCAGTCCAACCAAAAGTGAAAGTACTTTTTGGACAGGCATTCCAGTCTTTTTTACGATCTCATCCAGAGAAACCGGCTGTAAACGTATCCAACTATACACGATATTTTCATCCTTTGCAAGTAAAATTTTCCCCTGCTCTTGGTTCTGCCCTGTCTCCATCCCCAGAGCTTCCAGTATTACACGGGGACTGTCCGCCAGCCCAGCTCCCTGCCGGATCAGGTTCAGACACCCCCGACTCAGTTCATCTCCGATCCTTCCCGGAACGGCAAATACATCCTTTCCCTGCTCCAGCGCAAGATCGGCGGTAATGAGGGAACCGCTTTTTTCCCGTGCTTCCACCACAAGCACCAGATCGGACAGACCGCTGATAATCCGATTCCGGGCCGGAAAATGTCCCGGCTTCGGCGGCATTCCGGGCGGCTGCTCCGACAGGACACCGCACTTTTCGATCAACTGTTCGTACAGCCTTCTGT
>CAMWMT010000387.1 GCA_947175375.1 uncultured Clostridiaceae bacterium
GTCTGACCGAAGGTTGCGGGAGGGATTTCATGAGAGGCAGATGTGGAACTATAATAGGAGGAAAAATGAGTAGAGTAAAGATTAAGGATTTGTATGACTTGAATGAGACGATTGCGGCAGAGCTGTTTGACGGTCTGACCTATCCTTGGGAGGCTCTTCCGAAGATCGGTGATTTTATTAAAAAGCTGGGTGAGACACTGAGCGAGGAGGAATACGAGAAAATCGGTGAGGATGTGTGGATTGCCAGATCTGCAAAGGTATTTCCTAGTGCGTATATCCATGGTCCAGCAATTATTGGAAAAGAAGCAGAGGTGCGTCATTGTGCGTTTATCCGTGGAAATGCCCTGGTGGGAGAAGGGGCTGTGGTCTGTAACTCTACAGAGCTAAAAAATGTGGTGCTGTTTAACAAGGTGCAGGTGCCCCATTATAATTATGTAGGAGATTCCATTCTGGGCTATAAGGCGCATATGGGGGCGGGTTCCATTACCTCCAATGTAAAATCCGACAAGAAACTGGTCAAAGTACATACTCCGGAGGGTGATATGGAGACGGGCATCAAGAAATTCGGCGCTATGGTTGGAGATGGTGTAGAGGTAGGCTGTGGATCCATTTTGAATCCCGGAACTGTGGTGGGAAGAGAGAGTAACATTTATCCGCTGTCTTCCGTCCGTGGAGTTGTTCCGGAACATTCGATCTATAAAAAACAGGGAGAAGTTGTGACGAAACATGAAGACTGATTCCGGTATGATCATAAGTGCACAGAGATTGGATTCTGGTATTGTCCGAAACATGCAGAGACTGGATTTTGGTATCGTCAGAAATATACAGAAAATGGATCCCGACGTTGTAAAAAACATGCAGAAATCCGGTTCTGGTGTCGTCAGAAAGATTCAGCCTACCAATTCTAATGCAACTGGAAGCATGCAAAAACCAGGTTTCGGTATCAGCGGAAGCCTGCTAAAATGGTTTGCCGTCATTACGATGGCGATCGATCATATGGGAGCCGGTTTGCTGGAATCGTATGTGATGAATGCTTGGGGCGGTTCGCCGCTTGGAAGTATCTTCCTGGAAAGATGGGATGAGATCCTGTCGGTGGATAAGATTATCCGCTCCATTGGCCGTCCGGCGTTTCCGATCTTCTGTTTTCTGCTGGTGCAGGGATTTGTCCATACCCATGATGTGAAAAAATATGCGGTCCGACTTGGAATCTTTGCGCTGGTCAGTGAGATACCCTTTGATCTGGCGCTGCGGATTACGCCGTTTTACTGGAAGCACCAGAATGTATTTTTTACACTGCTGACAGGGCTCCTTGTCATCTGGTTTATGAAAAGCTTCCGAAACCGGCTGTGGGCACGGATGGCAGGATTGATTGCGGGAGCGGTGCTAGCAGAGTTGCTCCATATGGACTATGGGGCATTTGGGGTGGCGTTGATTGTGCTTTTGTATCTGTTGCAAGATAAAAAGCTTCTGCAGTGTATCCTGGGAGCGGTCTGCTGCGCATGGGAAACGACAGCTCCGCTGGCATTTATATTGATCTGGTTCTATAATGGAAAAAGGGGCAGAAAGCCGAAATGGTTTTTCTACTGGTTTTATCCGGTGCATTTGCTGGTGTATGCACTGATTGGGATGTATGTGCTGCCGGCAGTGTTTTTGTAACAAGTTAGTGTAAAATGGAAAGAAAGCATTACGAGGTGAAAAAATGACAACAAAGATAACAAGAGAACAGGCATTAACACTTTTAAAGAAATACAATCAGGAGCCGTTTCATATTCAGCATGCCTGCACGGTGGAAGCTGTGATGCGGTGGTTTGCACAGGAGCTGGGACACGGTGATCAGGATTTCTGGGGACTGTGCGGACTGCTTCACGATGTGGATTTTGAAAAATATCCCGAGGAACACTGCAAAAAGGCGCCAGAACTGCTGGCGGAGATCGATGCGGAAGAGGAACTGGTTCATGCGGTATGCAGTCATGGCTATGGCATCTGCAGTGACGTGGAGCCGGTTCATGAGATGGAGAAGGTTTTATTTGCCTGTGATGAGCTGACCGGTCTGGTCGGAGCTGCTGCCAGGATGCGTCCATCCAAAAGCTGCACGGATATGGAGCTGTCCAGCCTGAAGAAGAAGTTCAAGGACAAGCGTTTTGCGGCAGGATGTTCCCGCGACATCATCCGTACCGGAGCAGAGCAGCTTGGCTGGGAGCTGGAGAAACTGATGCAGATGACGCTGGATGCCATGAAAGCGTCAGAGGCACAAATCGAAGTGCAGTTTCAGACAGATATGGAGAATTAGATGAAGACCCTCATATTGACCGGTGCTCCACGAAACAAAGGACATACGGCAGAACTGACGGCATCCCTTGCTGCCCGGCTGGACGGTGAAGTGGAGATTCTTTCTCTGGATCATCGAAAGGATATCACTCCCTGCCGGGACTGCCGCTATTGTTTTACGCATAAAGCCTGCAACATCCAGGATTCCATGCAGGAGATCTATCAGAAATTAGACGAAGCGGACCGGATTCTCTTTGCAGCGCCTGTCTATTTTTACAATATTCCCGGTTCTATGAAGGCGGTGCTGGACCGTCTGCAGGTCTACTGGGCAGCAGTTGTCCGTGGAGATAGACCTTCCATGGACAGAAAGGGAGGCATCCTCCTTGTAGGCGGGGCGCCGGAATCTCCCAGGCAATTTGCCGGAGCGATCCAAACCTTTCAGTATATGCTGGAGGACTTAGGAGTGAAATGCACGGGTGTGGTAACGATGGGAGGTTCTGATCGGGCAGGTCTCTCTGACCGTCCAGATGTACAGAAGAAACTGGAAGAGCTGGCGGAACAGTTAAACCAGTCATAATACGAATATTCTGATTTTATTAAAATGAATCTGGCTGTCTGTAGCAGTGGATGACAGTACAGGCCTGTCATCCACTGGTATGGTCATGAACTTTATGGGGGACTTTCGGCAGGAACGGGTACAGTTCCTCGTAGTCCTCCAGTTCGTCTTCTCCTACAGGTCCGGCGGGGATCAGCCCGGTCATATCCTGTGCAGAGCATGGTGTCAGATAACGATAGCCCTCCGGCGTCACGGAGGATTTTATTTTGTCTTTTTCGTCTGTTTCCTTATTTTCCATGGAAACCTCCTTGTCTCATCCCGTATGGGGAAAATCTGTGGTGGGACGGTTGATTTTCAAAAGTAAATGATTCATCCTCGTTAATATGTGTTATAATAGAAAAAATATGCAGGGTTTCTTTAGAAAATTTTTAGAAATACCTGCATTTGTTTTTAAGATTCTGCCGATAGAATACAGCCATGAAAACGATATAGGTCTGTGATCCATAGAAAGGAGCGGCAGAATGAAAATCATATGAAGAAAGAACAGGGAGACAGAAATATGGAGCAATATCATGTACTGATAGTGGAAGATGACAAAGAGATTCGGGATGGAATCGAGATTTACTTAAAAAGCCAGGGCTATGA
>CAMWMT010000388.1 GCA_947175375.1 uncultured Clostridiaceae bacterium
GTCTTTTATCTCCGATACGACCATCGCTGCGACAAAGACACAGGGCTGCCAGATGCGGGACAAGTTCCGGGAAAATCTTCTGATCGCGCTTCCGGCTGCATTGGTGACCTGTGTGATCCTTCTCATCATCGCGTGGACCGGAAAACCGGCTGCGGTAGGAGAATATTCTTTTCACATCATCCGTGCGCTGCCCTACTTTGTTATCCTGATCGCAGCCCTGGCTGGTATCAATGTGTTTATCGTCCTCACCTTCGGACTGGTCCTCTGCACAGTGATTGGGCTTGGTACCGGCTCCATTGACATCCACAATGTCTTTATCTCCATGGGAAGCGGCGTCAGCGGCATGTATGAGACCATTGTCGTCACCATACTTGCCACCGCACTGTCCGCGCTGATCAAATATAATGGAGGATTTGAAGCGATCATCGGTTTTATCAAAAAGTATTTCCATGGAAGCAAAGGCGGACAGCTTGGCATCATTCTGATCTCCATGCTGATGGACATCTCCACCGCCAATAATACCGTCGCCATCGTAGTCACAGCACCGATCGCTACGGACATCCGGAAAGAATACGGCATCACACCCCAGAGGACCGCTTCCCTGATGGATATCGCCACCTGTATTGCGCAGGGGATCATTCCATACGGAGCCCAACTCCTGATCGCAGCAGGCATTGCCGGCGTCTCATCCATCCAGATCATGCCGTATTTGTTCTATCCCTATCTGCTGTTCCTGTGCGTACTGGCTGCGACCTTTGCAGGAAAGAATAAAACTCATTAAGACTTGGTGAATCGCATTTAGCGCAGGTTCATACGATCACCCGAACTAGTCGTTCTCCAAGCCTGCTCAGAATCTCATTGGTGATCGTTCCTGCTTCCGCTGCCATTTCCTCCGCACGGATCTCGTATGTTCCGCTCCTTCCGATGAATACTGCTTCCTCTCCCGGACATACCTCCGGCACTTCAGTCACATCCAGAAGGAGCTGGTCCATACAGACCCGTCCAACAATCGGGACTTTTTTCCCTTTTACTAATGCGTGTCCCTTATTGGAAAGTGCGCGTGGTAATCCATCTGCATAACCGATGGAAACCGCCGCCAGTCTCCGCGCAGAATCCGCATGCCAGGCAAGTCCATAGCCAGCTCCTTCTCCTGCTTTCAGTTCCTTTACAGAGGTTATCCTTGCTTTCAGAGACAGCACTGGTCTCAGATCATATTTTCGTTCCAGTTCCGTCGAAGACTCACTGAACACTCCATACAGAGCGATTCCGACTCTGGCAAGGTCATATGTTCCTGTCAGTTCCTCTTTGTTCAGGATCCCATAGCTTCCCTGAAGGTGTGTGGCAAATCCTTTCCTGCCTTCCGCCTGCAGATAGCGAAGAACCTTCTGAAACCGCATTTCCTGCAGTCTCATGTAGGTTCTGTCTGTTTCCGTCGTACCATCTGAAGTACACAGATGGGAATACACTCCTGTGATCTGAAGGTTTCTACAGTTCCATAATTCCCGTATTCCGGAAATATTTTCATAAGATTCCCCAAGACGATGCATACCGGTATCGATCCCTATATGTACAGACAGCTTTTTTCCAAAATCTTTCAGTATCTTTCCATAGGCACAGTCTATGACAGTTTGTGTCAGATCGTATTCGACCAACAGGTCAAGATCCCGGGGATGGGTATAACCCAGAACCAGGATCTGTCCATGGATACCTGCCCTTCGAAGCCTGGCTCCTTCTACTGCAGATGCAACACAGTAATTCCGTATCCCTAGCTTCTGAAGTTGCTTGCAGATCAATTCCATGCCATGCCCATAGGCATTGGCCTTTACTGCAGGCATCAGGGCACAACCTTTTGGAAGAAGCTTCTGGAACAGTCTTACATTATGCTCCAGGTGCTGTATGGACAGCTCGATCCATGCTCTTCCTTTTTCATACATATCCCATCCTCCAGAATCCGATTTACAATGTCATCAAAAGAGTATCCTGCCGCTTTCATCATATTCGGAAACCGGCTGTGAGGCGTAAAGCCAGGAATCGTATTCACTTCGTTAAAATAGATCTTTCCATCCTTCGTAAGGAACATATCCACTCTTGCAAATCCGCTGCATCCAAGCGTTCGGTAGATCGTTTCTGCTGTCTTTCGGATTCTCGCGGATATTTCCGGAGAAAATCTTGCAGGTACATGGATGCTGGAAGGTTTCAGCGTATATTTTTCCGTATAATCGAAAAATCCCTCAGACAATTCAATCTCGTCCGGCTCTCCAAGAAGCAGGTCATCCGTTCCGATGATGGCGCAGCCTACTTCCCTTCCGTCAATCTGCTCTTCCATGATGACCATGGTGTCATAAAGAAAAGCACGTTCCAGCGCCGGAATCAGTTCTTCTTCCTGCTGTACCATCGTGATTCCAAAAGAAGACCCGGAGCGAACTGGTTTTACAAACAGCGGATATCCCAGCTTTTTTGCATCTGTCCATACCTGCAGTGTATCATAGGGTTTCCGCACTACACGTGAAGCCGGCACCAAAACTCCCTGCTGTTTTGCCATCTGGTGAGCCATCTCCTTGTCTATGCAGAGCGCAGAGCTTAAGACCCCGCATCCGATTACTGGTATCCCTGCCAGAGAAAGAGCGCCCTGTACGGTTCCGTCCTCTCCATTCTTTCCATGTAGAATGGGAAAGACTCCATCCAGACACAGCACCTGCATCCGGCCGTCTTTCTGATAATATATTCCCTGTACTCCCCGATCCGTTGGAAGCCAGACTGGAATGCATTCTGGGCTTTTGGCCCAGGTATCTTGTGCGATCCGATCTGGGTCTCCCGGATACCACAGCCACTGTCCGCTGTCTTTCACCAGTCCAATGGTATAAAGTTCATATCGATCCCGATCCACATGGGTGATCACTCCATAAGCAGACTGCAGGGACACTTCATATTCCGTGGAACATCCTCCAAACAAAACTGCAATTTTCTTTTTTTCCAGCATGATAAAAACCTCCTGTTCTGGCAGTATCGTACCAGACAGAAGGTCGTAATGTGTTAATATACGCTTGGTGAATTCCTAATGATTTCTTAATGAATCCTGCAGATTTTCTGTAGGGGGACAAATATTTTCAACAGGGTCATTGCTCTTATTTTTCTCAACCATTCGGAAAGAAACAGACAAGGCTTCTTCCATTGAATTGGCAGAAATTCGATTGTTTTTCCGAATCAGTTTCAGCATATCTCTCTGTGCCTCATTTAATTCAACCTCTTTTATCTCCGAACTATCTCCGAACCTTTTTCCGAACTATCTCCGAACTTTTTTGACATCTTCCAGATGCACTACTGGGCAAGCTAGACTTCTTTTGAATCCCAGTCAAAGAAAACGGGAGAGTTTAAACCTTCCTATGATAACTTTACAGTAACAGTTCAGACACCCCATTTCTGAAACACGCGAAATAAGCCAGCTACTGTA
>CAMWMT010000389.1 GCA_947175375.1 uncultured Clostridiaceae bacterium
TTTTACATTGTATTCTGAAAAACAACTTATGAAGCCTTCGTGAAACAACCCTATGACGGAACAGGAACTTCTTTATCAATTTATGCTTTTATGATAAGATGAAGATACTGTTTCTGCTCCGTTTTCATGAGCGGAACAGGAACAGGCAGAATGTTATAACCAGCACAAAATCAATAAGGATGAGGAAAAGATATTTATGAACAAAAAAGAGATACTTGAGATTAGAAAGCAGTTCACGAATGAAAACTGCGCCATCACCCGCATCTGCGGATGCTACGTGGATGCAGAGAAACAGATCCGGACAGAGCTTAAGGAAGCTTTTCTCTCGCTTCCCGAGGAAGAAATGTTTAAATATTTTGAGATCTTCCGGAAGACGCTCTCCGGAACACCGGGGCGGAACCTGATCAACCTGGAATTTCCGATGAATCAGGAGATGCCGGATGGCACGCAGGCATGGCTCTTAAAACTCCGGAACAGCCGCCTTACGGATGATCTGCTGGTGGAGGAATTTTACCAAAAGATCATTGAGAACTATACATATGGAGAGAACTACTATATTATCCTGATCCATGCAGCTTATGATATCCCAAATAAGGCAAAGGACGGCATGGAAATGTTTGACGCATCTGATGATGTATATGAATACCTGCTCTGCAGCATCTGCCCGGTGAAGCTGTCCAAGGCAGGGCTTTGCTATAATGCAGAGAAAAACAGTATCGAAGACCGGGTACGGGACTGGATCGTGGATGTGCCTGCTGCGGGCTTTTTATTCCCGGCTTTTAACGACCGTAATACGGATCTGCACAGCATGCTCTACTACACGAAGAATCCGGAGCTCCTCCAGCCGCTTTTGATGGAGGAAGTCTTCGGCTGCGAAGTGCCTCTGTCTGCAAAGGAACAGAAAGAGACGTTCGGGGAGCTTCTCTCGGAAACGCTCGGGGATTCCTGTGATTATGAGACGGTTATCAGTATCCATGAAAATCTGAATGAACTGATCGAAGAAAAGAAGGATCTGCCGGAACCGCCGACATTGTCGAAGCCGGAAGTAAGGAACCTGCTCATACAGAGCGGAGCTCCGGAGGAAGTCATGGAGCATTTTGAGGAACAGTTCGACCATACTGCTGGGGAGAAGACAGAGTTTCTTGCTACGAACCTGACCAGCACAAAAACGCTGGAAGTGAAGACGCCGGATGTGGTCGTTAAGATCAGTCCGGAGAAAGCTGCTCTGATGGAGACAAGGGTGATCGACGGGTTGTCGTATCTGATGATACAGATCGATGATTATGTGGAAGTCAATGGAGTACCGATTCGGGCGGGGGAGGTGCAGGAGTCGTAAAGTGTTGATGTCGTGCCAGGGACGCCGCAGAGGACGGGGCGCTCCCCTCACAAACCCGGGGCAACGCTCCGTCGAACTAATCGCCAACTTCGACTAAGACGCTCCGGAGAGCCGTCGCGCCTAAGTCTCCGTAAGCGATTATTTCGCCGAAGCTAAAAGCGCCCCCAAAAGGGCTTTTGAGGGGAGCGCCCCGCCCTTTGCGGCTGATTCCTGACAGAATCTATATATCCGATGTTTAAAAATTGCCAGAAAGTATGATAAACGGCACTCGGATCGGTGATTTATGGGGGCAAGAAGTTAGTGCCGTTTATATACTTAATCCAACAAAAATGTATCTGAATATCAATACACATCATAACCGTATCGTGTATATTAAGTACGCAACTTTAAAAATTTCATAAGCTCTCTATAATTTCTCCTGGATTGGAAAAGATATACCATGATACGATTTTTAATGTAAGGAGATATTATATATGAAGATTCTGTTTTATGATACGAAAAGTTATGACCAGGAATCCTTCAGCCGGGAACTGGAACAATATCCGGATATTGAAGTGAAGTTTTTAAAGGCGGATCTGACCAGAAATACAGCAGTGCTGGCACACGGGTATGATGCGGTATGCGCATTTGTAAATTCGGAGATCTGGACGGAGACGGTCGAAATTCTGCATCAAAGTGGAATTCGTCTGATCCTGATGCGATGCGCAGGCTTTAACAATGTGGATCTTGTTACCGTCCAGAAGTTCGGAATTCGGATCTTACGTGTGCCGGGATATTCGCCGGAGGCAGTAGCGGAGCATGCCATGGGACTTGCATTGACCGTTAACCGAAGGCTCCATAAATCCTATATTAAAGTCCGGGAAAATGATTTCAGCCTGGGAAGCCTGATGGGATTTAATTTTTACCAGAAGACCGCAGGGATTGTCGGGACCGGCAAGATTGGAGCTGCCATGGCGCGGATCTGTCATGGATTTGGCATGAAGGTGATCGCTTATGATGTGTATGAAAATCCATCTCTGAAAGATATTGCCCAATATGTCACGCTTGAGGAACTGCTGGCACAAAGCGACCTGATCTCACTGCACTGTCCGCTGATGGATAATACTTATCATATCATCAACCGGAAGACGATTCAGAAAATGAAGGATGGTGTGATCCTGGTCAACACGTCCCGTGGAGCGCTGGTGGATACGGATGACCTGATCGAAGGGATCCGCGCTCACAAGTTCTTTGGCGTAGGGCTGGATGTTTATGAAGAAGAAGCGCCCAATGTGTTCGAAGACCGGTCGGGTGAGATTCTGGAACACTCCGTTACTGCGAGGCTCCTGTCCTTCCCCAATGTGATGATCACATCTCATCAGGGATTTTTCACCAGGGAGGCTCTGACTGCCATTGCCCGAACTACACTGGAAAATGTACGGGTATTCGAGAGCGGTCAGGAATCGCCGAATGATGTGAAGGCGTAGACATACAACCTTCCAGCAACAGTTAAAATCCGTAGATTTTACTCAACATCGGGAAAAGGAGAAAAGGGTGTCAAGCCTTTGACCATTCATTAAAGACTTGACACCCTAATTTACAGGCTGATTGTGTGGTTAAATCACTCCTTGATTTTGTCCAGATCAGTCAGATTGACACCTGCAACATTAAGCAATGCCTTTAGTGTACAATACTCATCCTTTAAATCTGCATATGTTTTTACGGCGTTTTCCTCTTTTGCCAATAACATACGCCTCTGAACTTTTGCAAAATCATCAAGTGCTGCTTTTGTTACTTCAATTCCTGATGGCATTTTTTCACCCGCCTTTTCACTGTCTGTCCTGTATAATAGTTGCTATTTATAATTATAATGGATAGATCAAAAAGTGTAAAGACTCTATTCCGTGTTCAACAAATTGTTTTTTGATACGAAAAGTCATGATCGAAAATAGTTCACGGCTTCTCTGTTTATTTCACAGCGATTGCTTCCACCTCACAGAGAACTCCTTTGGGCAGTTCTTTCACTGCTACACAGCTTCTTGCCGGCTTTGATCTGTATATTATAGACATCTCAGAGCCCACGAGACTAAGGCGAAGAGCGGATGCCGGCATCGGCAGGAAAAAAAA